>SKIM01000223.1 GCA_007116445.1 Natronohydrobacter sp. | reverse complement strand
GGCGGCGCTCGAAGCTGGGCCTGCGCTTGAGCAAGGATCAGGTGGCATCGCTGGAGGCTTGGATGTCGCAGAATGTAAACAAGATATTGCGCGCCGCAGAATAAGCCGCGCGAGAGGGAGGCGTAAAACATGTCGCTGGTATTGGAAGGCGTCTCAAAGGTTGTGGAGGGGCAGCATCACATCTACCCCACCGACCTGACGCTGGAGCGCGGCACGATGAATGTGCTGCTTGGCCCCACTTTGTCTGGCAAGACCACCTTGATGCGTATCATGGCCGGGCTGGATGTCCCTGCAACGGGTCGTGTCGTGTGGGAAGGCCGCGATGTGACCGGCATGCGGGTACAGGACCGCAAGGTGGCGATGGTCTATCAGCAATTCATCAATTACCCGTCGATGACGGTTTATGACAATATTGCCTCGCCGCTGCGGCTGATGGGTGTATCGAAAGCCGAGATCGACCGCCGCGTGCAGGAAGCCGCTGCGTTGATGCAACTGACACCAATGCTCAAGCGCAAGCCGCTGGAACTGTCAGGCGGGCAGCAACAGCGCTGCGCGCTGGCCCGTGCGCTGGTCAAGAATGCAGGGCTGGTGCTGCTGGACGAGCCGCTGGCTAATCTGGACTACAAGCTGCGCGAGGAATTGCGCGCTGAAATTCCGCGCATTTTCGAGGAATCTGGCGCGATTTTCGTCTATGCCACGACCGAGCCGGAAGAAGCGCTTTTGCTGGGCGGCAATGTCGCGACGATGTGGCAGGGCGAAGTCACGCAATTCGGCCCGACCCCGTCTGTCTATCGCGCGCCGAAGGATGCGATCACGGCGCGGGTCTTCTCGGACCCGCCGATGAATTTCACCCGTATCACCAAGGCGGGCAGCAAGGTCATCTTTGGCGAGGGCCAGGCTGCCGCCGCGAAAGGCGCGCTGGCTAATCTGCCCGATGGCAGCTATCGCGCGGGTTTCCGCCCGGACCATCTGCATCTTCACGCACAGGGCAATGACGGGTTGCATTTCAGATGTACATTGAAAGTGACCGAGATCACAGGATCGGAAACCTTCGTGCATCTGGACCACGCGGGCGATCCATGGGTGGGTTTGATGCATGGCGTGCATCATCTGGAATTCGGCGAGCCGATCGAGGTCTGGCTGGATGCTGCGCATGTCTATGTCTTTGCCGAGAGCGGGCAGCTTGTTGCGCCTGCCAGCTTCGCGCAAGCGGCTTGAGGGGGGACCATGGCACAGATCACACTCGACAACCTGGCACATTCCTATCTGCCCAACCCGAAGGGCGAGGACGATTACGCGCTCAAGCAACTTGACCATGTCTGGGGCGATGGCGAGGCCTATGCGCTTCTGGGCGCGTCGGGCTGCGGGAAATCCACGCTGCTGAACATCATTTCCGGACTTTTGGTGCCGTCACGCGGGCGCATCCTGTTCGGCGACCGCGACGTGACGCGCGAGGATACTGTCGCACGCAATATCGCACAGGTTTTCCAGTTCCCAGTCGTCTATGACACAATGACTGTAGGCGACAATCTTGCCTTTCCTCTGCGCAATCGCGGCATGGACGCAGGGTATATTGCCGCACGCGTGCAGAAGATCGCGGCCATGATCGGCATGGAAGAGGTACTGAAGCGCAAGGCGCGCGGGCTGACGGCGGATGCAAAACAGAAGATTTCTCTCGGCCGGGGCATGGTGCGCGAGGACGTCAACGCGATTCTGTTCGATGAGCCTTTGACCGTTATCGACCCGCATATGAAATGGGAATTGCGCACGCAACTCAAGGCGCTGCACAACGAATTCGGTCATACCATGATCTATGTGACCCATGACCAGACCGAGGCGCTGACCTTTGCTGACAAGGTGGTGGTCATGCATGATGGCCGCGTCGTTCAGCTTGGCACGCCCGAAGAGTTGTTCGACACGCCCGAGCATACTTTTGTGGGCTATTTCATCGGCTCGCCGGGGATGAACCTGATCGAGGCCGAAGTGTCTGGCAATATCGCACATTGCGCTGCTCATCAGGTCGCGCTTGGGGGCAACTACAAGGCCCTGTCGGGCCGCGTGCAGATCGGTATCCGCCCGGAATTCGTGACGCTGGCCAGTGGCGAAGAGGGGCTGCCCGTCACGATCAAACGCATCGAGGATGTGGGGCGTCATCAGATCCTGCGCGCTGAATTTGAAGGCAAGCCCGTCAATGCCATCCTGCCCGAAGGCATGGCCATCCCGGCCGATGCCAACAGGCTGAAATTCCAGCCCGAACGGATCTGCGTTTATGTCGATGACTGGCGCGTGGCGCCATTGCATTCCGTTTCCACCCCTGAAGAAGAGGCCGTGTGATGGACAAGATTCAGAACAACAAGGCTTGGTTCCTTGTTCTGCCGGTGCTGGTGCTGGTGGCTTTCTCGGCCGTGATCCCGCTGATGACTGTCGTCAACTACTCGGTGCAGGACACATTCGGAAATAACGTGTTCTTCTGGGAGGGGCTGGGCTGGTTTCAGGAAGTCCTGACATCAAAGCAGGTGCATTCGGCCTTCGGGCGGCAGCTGATGTTCTCAGGGCTAATTCTGGCGATCCAGATACCGCTGGGGATTCTGATTGCGCTCTCCATGCCGAAGAAGGGCTTCTGGGCTTCGGTCTGCCTGGTGCTTATGGCGCTGCCACTCTTGATCCCGTGGAATGTGGTCGGCACGATCTGGCAGATACTGGGGCGTGCGGATATCGGTTTGCTGGGTTACACGCTTGATGCGCTGAATATCAACTTCAACTATTCGCGCAATCCGGTCCACGCCTGGATCATTGTTGTGACGATGGATGTGTGGCACTGGACCTCGCTTGTGGCCCTTCTGGCCTATGCTGGTCTGCAATCCATCCCGCAGGCCTATTATCAGGCCGCCAAGATCGATCAAGCCAGCCGCTGGAAAGTGTTCCGCTATATTGAGCTGCCGAAGATGCAGGGCGTGCTGCTGATCGCGATCCTGCTGCGCTTCATAGACAGTTTCATGATCTATACCGAGCCTTTCGTCGTCACAGGTGGCGGCCCCGGCACGGCCACGAGCTTCCTGTCGATTGACCTTGTGAAGATGGCTCTTGGACAATTCGATCTTGGTCCGGCAGCAGCCTTCTCGATCATGTATTTCCTCGTGATCCTGCTGGTGTCTTGGGTGTTCTACACTGTGATGACCAATCTCGATAAAGCGGAGGGCCGGTAAGATGGCTGTGACAACAAATACCTATGCGACCCCCGTGCGCAGCTTTGCATTGCCGAAGATCCGGACCAAGCATGTCATCATGGTGATCTACCTCGCCTTCATGCTGATCCCGATCTACTGGCTGTTCAAGATGAGCCTGCAGACCAATCGCGAGATCATGAGCGGCTTCACACTCTGGCCGCAAAATCCGACACTGGACAATTACCGCACCATCTTGACCGATCGCAGCTGGTATATCGGCTATATCAACTCGATCACTTATGTTGTGATGAATACTGTCCTGAGCCTAGCTGTCGCGCTGCCTGCGGCCTATGCTTTCTCGCGGTACCGCTTTCTGGGCGACAAGCATTTGTTTTTCTGGCTGCTGACGAACCGCATGGCGCCGCCCGCCGTTTTCGCCCTGCCGTTCTTCCAGCTCTATTCATCCGTGGGATTGTTTGACACGCATATTGCGGTGGCACTGGCGCATACGCTGTTCAATGTGCCGCTGGCCGTGTGGATCCTGGAGGGTTTCATGCGCGGTGTGCCCAAGGAAATCGATGAGACCGCCTATATCGACGGCTATTCCTTCCCGAAATTCTTCGTGAAGATCTTCATGCCATTGATCGCATCTGGCATCGGGGTCGCCGCCTTCTTCTGCTTCATGTTCTCCTGGGTGGAACTGCTGCTCTCGCGCACGCTGACAGCCGTGAACGCGCAGCCCATCACCTCGATCATGACGCGCACCGTCGGGGCGTCCGGCATCGACTGGGGCGTGTTGGCCGCGGCCGGGATTCTGACCATCGTACCCGGTGCGCTAGTGATCTATTTCGTGCGCAACTACATTGCCAAGGGCTTTGCCCTGGGTCGCGTCTGAGGGGGGGGTAGACGACCATGAATCTCAACTGGATGGCGTGGACACTGCCGACCGCAATCTTCTTTGCCGTGATTGCCTGCCTGCTACTGTTCTTTACCTTTCTGGCAATCAAATATCCCGAAACCCCGCGCCGCGGCATCCTGATGATCGAGACGACGCGCGGGGACCGGCTGTTCATCACATTGCTCGGCTCGGCCTTCATCAATGCCGGCTGGCTTGCCATGAGCGGTCTGCCGCAATGGTGGGCTTTGGGAATTTGCGCGTTCTATGCTGCAGCGGTGTTTCGCTGGGTCTGAAAACGCGCAAACAACTGCATGCTTGCGCAGGCCATTGGCAGCGGGGCATGCGAGAGACGAAAACTGAGGGTTCAATCCAAGGGAGGATATACAATGAACCGACTACTGAGGACATCAACCGCGCTGGCACTGGCGCTGACTGTGATGGGCAGTCCGGCCTTTGCCGATATGGACGCCGCGCGCGCGTTCCTTGACGAGCATATTGGCGATCTGTCCGTCTTCACCCGCGAGGAGCAGGAAGCCGAGATGGAGTGGTTTATCCAGGCCGCTGAGCCATTTCGCGGTATGAATATCAACGTGGTTTCCGAAACGATCACAACGCATGAATGGGAATCCCGCGTTCTGGCCCCGGCCTTCAGCGCGATTACGGGCATCAACCTGACCCATACGCTGATCAGCGAGGGCGATGTGGTCGAACGCCTGCAGACCCAGTTGCAGACCGGCGAAAACGTCTTTGACATGTATATCAATGACGCGGACCTCATTGGCACGCATTGGCGCTACCAGCAAACCCGCAACCTGACCGACTGGATGGAAGGCGAAGGCGCGTCGGTGACCAACCCGTTCCTCGATCTGGATGATTTCATCGGTATCTCGATGGGCATGGGGCCGGATGGCAAGCTGTATCAACTGCCTGTCCAGCAATTTGCAAACCTCTACTGGTTCCGCCATGACTGGTTCACCGATCCCGAAATCATGGCCGAATTCGAAGCCGAATACGGCTACCCGCTGGGCGTTCCGGTCAACTGGGCAGCCTATGAAGACATCGCAGCCTTCTTCACCGGACGCGAGATCGACGGTGTGAAAGTCTATGGGCATATGGATTACGGCCGCCGTGACCCCTCGCTGGGCTGGCGCCACACGGATGCGTGGCTGTCAATGGCGGGTGCCTCTGATCTTGGTCTGCCCAATGGTGTGCCGGTCGATGAATGGGGCATTCGGGTTGACGAGGATTTTCGCCCGGTAGGGTCGTGCATGAACCGTGGCGGGGCGACGAACAGCCCGGCGGCTGTCTATTCGATCCAGAAATATGTTGACTGGCTGAACGACTACGCACCAGCCGCAGCAGCAGGCATGAACTTCTCGGAAGCAGGCCCGATTCCGGCGCAGGGCAATATCGCTCAGCAGGTGTTCTGGTACACAGTATTCACGGCCGACATGGTCGAAGAAGGTCTGGCCGTGGTCAATGAGGATGGCACGCCGAAATGGCGCATGGCGCCCAGCCCCCATGGTGCCTATTGGCAAGAGGGCATGAAGGTCGGCTATCAGGATGCGGGCTCGGTCACGCTGCTGGAATCCACACCTGTGGACCGTGCGCAGGCGGCCTGGCTCTATGGTCAATTCATTGCGTCGAAAACCGTCGATCTGGCCAAATCGCATTATGGTCTGACCTTCGTGCGCGATTCCACCATCAACCATGAAAGCTTTACCGAGCGTGCACCGCGTCTGGGTGGTCTGGTAGAATTCTACCGTTCGCCCGAGCGCGATCTGTGGACCGATACAGGCTTCAACGTGCCGGATTATCCGCGTCTGGCGCAGCTGTGGTGGCAGAATATCGGGGATGCATCTTCGGGCCTGCGCACTGCTCAGGAAGTGATGGATTCACTGTGTGAGCAGCAGGAAGCCGTCATGGCCCGTCTGGAGCGTGCTGGCGTTCAGGGCGATGTCGGCCCCAAGCTGAATCCGATCATGGATGATGAATACTGGCTGTCGCAGCCCGGCGCCCCCTGGCCCGCACTGGAAGACGAGCGCGGCGAGCCGATCACCATCGCCTATGAAGAGCTGATCCGTCGCTGGACTGAGTGACCCGCCCAGTCGGGGCTGCGCGACTGCGTGGCCCTGGCTGACTTGGGCGAGCCAGCGCATGCGCGGCCTCGCCCCCTTCCCGAAATCTTCGATTTTTCGATCCGGTCACGCAGAGGAGGC
>SKIM01000009.1 GCA_007116445.1 Natronohydrobacter sp. | reverse complement strand
TTCGGCTTTCTTGTTTCTTGGTGCTGTGACCCTGACGGCCTGTGGCGGCAGTGACGGCACTGGTATCCCCCCGCTCGAAAGCCCGCCCGCGACGCGCGCGGAGGCCTATTATTCCTGGATGCACCCAGATGTGGAGCGCGCATGGGGCGATGGGTTCCTTGGTCAAGGGGCGCAAATTACGGTGGTGGATGACTTCAGAAACCGTGATAGCGGTGGCGGTGATCTAAGGTTTAGTGGTGATTTGCGCAACAGGGTTGAAAGGGTCAATCATGGTCGGTGGGTGGAGTTGCAATCGGGACTGATTGCGCCGGGCGCCGAAGTATTCGCGCTCGACTATAATGACACGGGCCAAGAAATTGCGCTATCAGACTCAAGGCTTGATATCGTCAATCTGAGCTTCGGACTTTTCAGCCCGAGCAGAAATTTCTCTATACTGAACCGCGAAGCATTGTCGGCGTCTGTGCTTGCCGCAGCGCGTGAAAATAGCGCAGTGATCGTCAAGGCGGCAGGCAATGCGGCAGTTGGCGAAGAGCCCGTTTCCATCGAGTCCAGTTTCCGGTCCTCGCTCGCTGGAACACCGACGGTCGTTTCCGACATTCTCAACCTGGCGCTGATTGGTGCGGAATCGACGATTTTCGTGGGTGCGTTGGAGCGCAACGGCACTGTGGAAAATCCGACCGTGTTGGCGGAGTATTCGTTCTTCGCTGGTGACAATGTCACGATCCAGAACCAGTTTCTGACTGTCGGGGTCGATAGTGCACGTATGGGGGGACTTGCCGGCACGTCTTCTGCTGCGCCGATTGTCAGCGGGTATGCGGCAATTCTGGGCAGCAAGTTCGAAGATGCAACTCCTAGGCAGATCGCGGGTCAGTTGCTCAACACTGCGCGCGAGGACACGATCCGTGGTTTTGATCCTGCGTTACATGGGCGGGGTGAAGCGAGTCTGAGTCGGGCGCTTGCGCCCGACAGTATTCGCTGATCTGCTCATCCCGGCCTCAGAACCGGTATTCGTATCGCAGAGTTGCGCGGGTTTCGCGTAGGCCGGAGCGTCTTTTGAGAAACTGCAAGGTCTGCGCCGGGGGCAGGACGGATGCGGCGAGTCGGCAATTCACCGTCTCTTCCTGCGCCGTGATCGCGTAGAACGCCTGACAGGTCTTCTCGCGAAAATCCCCCCCGATCAGGGTCGAGGCGCTCAGGCTGAGCGTGCTCTGGGGCGTGATGTCATAGCGATAGACAAACCCCAGCCAGAGCCCCGGATCAATGCGGTATTTCTCGCCTCGCTCGCCAGTACTGATGCCCCAGATCACGCCGAAAGAAGGCGTCAGCGCCGTGAGTAGCGTAAGATTCATTTCCGGGATGCGCGGACTATACCATGAAGCAAAGTCGATGGGGGTGCCATCGCTCAATTCAAATCCGCCCTGCGACAACTCCCGCGCCAGTGCCGACCGGCTGGAGCCAGTGCGCGCGTCCAGCAGGAACGTCTGCGCCAGCAGCGACTGCGCGGATTGTGCACTGGCTGCAGACATGGCACCAGAGGCACCCAGAAGCACCAGTCCCGGCAGGAGCATTGCCCGGCATGCGCTCGCTTGCTGCTGCCTGGTTCCGCTTGGTCGTTTCACGCAATTCATCCGTTCCGGGTCGGCGCCTGCCGACCTGCCTGTTTTTGATCGTCTGCAGGAAGCGTGCAAGCCATGACGATTTTTGGGCACAGGCAGGGTCAGATTGCGACCAATGCGCCGAAGGGGCGCGTAACCAGGTCTAGACGCGCTCCACCGTCACCTTGCCTGCGTCGAAGGCCAGAAAGTCGCGCACGGCTTCGGCTTCTGGCGTGGGATTGGTCAGGCTGAAGCCTGCATTCTGGATCAGCCCTTCAGGGCTTGAGACATGAAAATGCAGCCCTTCGCCCCGGTCGTCGCAGACCAGCGGTCGGTCGGAAGGGTCAAGCACAGCTGCGGCCACATCGGCGCGCGGGAAGTAGATCACGAACGGGTAGTCGCGCTGCACAAGTTCGAGCGCGCGCGTGCTTTCCGCGATTACCGAGCCACCGGCGCGCACGACCCAAGTGCCCTCGGCAGGATAGATCCTGACATTGGTCATGTATGTCATTCCTCTTGTAGACCCGCACACTCTCGCAGGTTTTACTGCAAGTGTTAAGGGTGTTTTCTGCAGTTGCAGCTAAAGTGGCGCGCAGGCATGCGCCAGCCATAGCTCAGCCGCGTCGCTGAGCATGGGGCGCAGAAGCGTCACGACCCTTTGGTGATATGCATTGAGCCAGGCGCGCTCGGACGTGGTGAGCTGGCTCGACAGGATCAGACGGCGATCAATCGGAGCAAGCGTCAGGGTCTCGAATTCCAGCCAGTCGCGCGCATCGCCGCCTTCGGGCGGGGCGCCCTTACGCACAGCGATCAGGTTTTCGATGCGGATGCCGAACTGCCCTTCGCGGTAATAGCCCGGTTCATTGGACAGGATCATGCCCTCAGCCAGCGGCACGGTCGAGATGCGCGAAATGCGTTGCGGGCCTTCATGGACGGAAAGAAACGCCCCGACGCCGTGGCCAGTGCCGTGGTCGTAATCGCGCCCCATCTGCCAGAGCGGCGCGCGGGCCAGTGCATCGAGATGGCTGCCTGCGACACCGCGCGGAAAGCGCGCCTGCGAGATGGCAATCATGCCGCGCAGCACAGCAGTGAAGCATTCGGCTTCCAACGTGCCGACCGGGCCGACAGGAATGGTGCGGGTGATGTCTGTTGTTCCGTCAAGATACTGCCCGCCCGAATCGACCAGCATCAGATCACCGGGCATCAGACGCCGATTGCTGTCTTCGGTCACGCGGTAATGCACGATCGCGCCATTGGGGCCGGATCCGGCGATGGTGTCGAAGCTGAGGTCTTCCAGCATTCCAGTCGCGGCGCGGCAGGATTCGAGCTGGCGGGCAATGTCGATCTCGGTCAGAACGAAATCCGGCTCTGCGACCACCCGGGCAGTCTGGGCGTCAAGCCAGCAGAGAAACTCCACCATTGCAGCGCCGTCGCGCAGATGCGCCGCGCGCGCGCCTGACAGTTCGGCCTCGGTCTTGCGCGCCTTTGGCATCAGGCAGGGGTCTTGCTGAAAAGTGATTTCCGTGGCGTTTTCTTCCAGACTCCGCAGGATCTGCACTGGCACAGTTTTCTTGTCCAGCCGCACAGGCCCACTGAGCGTGCGCAGGGCTGCGTCAAATGCTGCGGGCGGGCGCAGATGTTCGCCTTCCGAAAAGCTCAGACCTGTGCATTTCGCGGCATCTGCGAAAAGGTCCACGCGCCCGTCGTCATGCACGATGGCAAAGCCTTGCAGCACGGGCAGGCGCGGCAGATCGCCGCCGCGGATATTGAGCAACCAGCAGATGCTGTCAGGCTGCGTCAGAACGCAGGCGCGCTGCCCGTTCTGGCGCAGGGCTTGGGCGATAAGAGCGCGTTTTTCGGGTGACGACTGCCCTGCGAGGTTTTCGGGATAGGGCCGGGCCGCCGCCATGGGCGGGGCAGGGCGGTCAGACCAGAGCGGATCAATCGGATTGGCGATCGCGCGCAGGCTGATCGCGCTGTCGGTCAGGCCCTTTTCCAGCGTCTCGATTTCATCAGGGGTATGCAGCCACGGATCGAAGCCGATCACCGCCCCGTTGGGGCAGGCATCGCGCAGCCAATCGGCGGGTTTGATCTCGGGCCAATGGACAGGGGAAAACACAGGCGCGCATTGCAGTCGCGCCTGCACACGGTAGCGACCGTCAACAAACAGCCCGGCGCGATCCGCCAGCACGATGCAAAACCCAGATGAGCCGGTAAACCCCGTGAGCCATGCCAATCGTTCGTCGCAGCCGGCCACATATTCGCCCATATGCGCATCACTGCGCGGCACGATTACGCCGTTCAACCCCTGCGCCTGCAGGCTGTCGCGCAGAGCGGCTAGCCGAGGCGGCCCGTCCTCGGGGCGGCTGGTAGCGGAATAGTTCTGAAACATCGGCTGATCTCGGCGCAGGGACTGGGTGGTCCAGTGGTAATGACCTGCATCGAGACGGTCAATCGCCAAGCTCAGCGTTTGCGATCGCGCCTTGTGCTCATCGGCTGGAATGCGACGCTGACATGCGCTTCGCAATACGGCTTGCCGGGTTTGACAGGCAGACCGCAGAACCAGAAATCCTCGGTCGCTGGGTCACCGATGGGCCATTTGCATGTCCGTTCGGTCAGTTCCAGCAGGGTCAATTTGCGCGCAGTCTTTTCGACTTCGCGCACCGTGGCCAGGGCTTCGGGATCGATTTCATTGGCCGAGGGCTGGGGCGGCAGGGGCTGGCCGGCCGGGATGATCGGGCGCGGGGTATAAGCCGCAGGTTCTGTCGCAGATGGAGTGGCCGGGGCAGCCGGTGTGGCAGGTTTGGTTTGCGCCGCGCGCTCTGCCTTGGCCTGTGCCAGATCAACGACAGGCGTAGTTTCAGGTGCTTCGACGATGGGTTCCGGCTCTGGTGTGCTCGGCGCGGCTTGCGCGGGCGTTGGCTCACTTTCTGGACCGTTGCGGTTCGAAAGGCCGAGGCGATGCACCTTGCCTATCACGGCGTTGCGCGTCACGCCGCCCAGTTCCTTGGCGATCTGCGAGGCAGAATGCCCCTCATTCCACATTTTCTTGAGCAGTTCGACGCGCTCATCGGTCCAGGACATGGGGCAAACTCCGGCTGCGGCTCTCGCATTTCAAACGCCCATGGAAATGGGCAAGTGAATGAAATACATCCCCCCGAGGCAGATTACAATCACAACAGCACGCTCAGGCGGTGCGCAAGACCAGGAAGGGGCTCAGAGTGGCGCAGCAAGACGGAACAGAGTTCGCGATGGGGGCACGGCGCTTCGGGCGGGTCAACTGGCTGGGCCTTCAGGCCTTGGCGGATCGCGAGATCCGGCGCTTCCTCGTGGTCTGGACACAAACGCTCGCCGCGCCGCTGGTCACGGCAGGGTTGTTTCTGGCCGTGTTTTCGCTGGCCATCGGTCCCATGCGCGGCGAGGTTCTGGGCGTGCCTTTCATCAATTTTCTGGCGCCGGGCATCCTGATGATGACCGTCATTCAGAACAGTTTCGCCAATACGTCGTCGTCGATTGTGATCTCAAAAGTGCAGGGGAATATTGTCGACACGCTCATGCCGCCGCTGTCGCCGAGTGAAATCTTGCTGGGCTATCTGGCGGGCGGGATTGTGCGGGGGCTGATGGTGGGCGCGGTGATTGCGCTCGCACTCTGGGCGTTTTTGGGCCAGAGCATCGCGCATCCGCTCTGGTTGCTGGTCTTTCTGACATTGGGCGCAGGATTTCTGGGCGCGCTTGGAATAGCGGCCGGGATCATCTCAAACAAATTTGACCAGATCGCCGCGATCACGAATTTCATCGTGGTGCCACTGGCGTTTCTGTCGGGCACCTTTTACTCCATCACCAGCCTGCCACCGCTGCTTGAAACGCTGAGCCGTTTCAACCCGGTTTTCTACCTGATCGATGGGGCGCGTTTCGGAATGATCGGAGCGTCGGACGCCTCTCCCTGGGTGGGGCTGATCGTGGTGAGCGTGGCGACACTCGGCGTGGGCGGCCTGTGTTGGCGCTGGCTCAAGACGGGCTACAGGCTCAAACCCTGAGCCATGTCCCAAAGAGTTGAGCGTGCCGCGCTTGTGGTGGCGTAAAATCATATCTATCTGAAGCTGAGATCAATTCGAGGTGAGTACCATGAACATGTCGCGCGTCTTGAGCCTTGGCCTCGGAATTGCCCTGCTGGCCGCGCCGGGTCTTGCAGATGATTCGCGCTGGCGCGATTGTCGGACATGCCATGCGGTCGAGGCCCCGAACGGCGATGTCATCGCGCGCGGTGGGCGGTCTGGGCCCAATCTCTATGGTATTGCCAATCGTCCTTTGGCCGCTGATTCGGGCTTTCGCTTCTATTCCGACGATCTGCGCGCGGCAGCCGCCACAGGGGCGCGCTGGACCGAGGACAATTTCGTCGCCTATCTGTCGGGGCCGGATGAGTTTCTGCGCGCCATGACGGGCAATCCGAATGCGGAAAGCGGGATGCATGTCGCTCTGCGTTCAGGCGCGCGCGATCTGTTTCGCTGGCTTCAAGGCCTGTCAAACTGAGATACAGGGAGTTTCAGGTGAGAGGCTGGACAGCGACCCAGACGGAAAATGCTGCGGCTGCTTCCTTCCGGACCTGACCGGGTTGGCAAGGCGTCTGCCCGCGCCAGCCTCTCGCACACGCAGATAAGGCCTTCGCGCGGGCTTTGCAAGCCAACAACTT
>SKIM01000318.1 GCA_007116445.1 Natronohydrobacter sp. | reverse complement strand
GTGCAGTCGGTCGAGGTCGAGATGACCTTCGATCCACAATGGGGCATGGACATGATGTCGGATGAAGCGCGTCTGGAACTGGGGTTCATGTGATGGATGCTGCGCTTTCGGAGCGCGACAAGATGCTGGCGGGGTTGCCTTATGACCCCGCCGATGCTGCACTTGTGGGGATTCGCAAACGCGCGCAGGGACTGCTACGCGCCTACAATCAGACGATTGTCGGCGATTCGGCGCGAGCCGATCTTCTGCCCGCACTCCTCGGCACCTGGAACGGGGCCGTGATCCGTGCGCCGTTTCACGTCGATTACGGCCGGAATATTTATTTTGAGCCTGGCTGTTTCGTGAATTTCAACTGTGTGATCCTCGATGTCTGCGAGGTGCGCATCGGGGCGCGGACGCAGATCGGGCCGAATGTCCAGATCCTGACGGCCGATCATCCGCGCGATGCGCAGGCGCGGGCGCGGGGCGAGGAATGGGGCCGCCCCATCACGATTGGCGCGGATGTCTGGATCGGTGGTGGGGCGATCTTGCTGCCCGGCGTGACTGTGGGGGCTGGTGCGATCATCGCAGCCGGCGCTGTCGTGACACGAGATGTCGCTGCTGGCGCGACTGTTGCGGGAAATCCAGCCCGCATCTTGACAAGGAGCTAGGAATGTTTGCGATCCCCGGAAAATCGCCCGTGACACTGACCCCGGCGGCTGTGCGCCAGATTCGGCGGCTGATGGAGCGCGAAGGGGCGTCGGGTCTGCGCGTGGGCGTCAAGAAAGGCGGCTGCGCGGGGATGGAATACACGATGGAAACCGCGCAGGACGTGCAGGATCACGAAGAAGTGGTGGAACAGGACGGTGCGCGGGTCATCATCGCACCGATGGCGCAGATGTTCCTTTTCGGCACTGAAATCGACTATGAAACGGGCTTGATCGAGAGCGCTTTCCGATTTCGTAACCCCAATGTCACAGATGCTTGTGGGTGCGGTGAATCGATTAAATTCGATGATGTTGAGACCCTGACCGAGCGTATGAACAAGGCCCGCGCTGGGGGTTGATTGCATCGCGGGCGCACTGCGCGTATCTCTTGGGAAACTGGAAGGGATGCGACCATGACCAAAGCCTGCAAACTCGCTGCTGGAAACTGGAAGATGAACGGGCTGCGCGCCGATCTTGATGAGGCACATGCGTTGGTCTCCGGGCTGGGGCAGGTGAGCTGTGGTGTCTTGCTTTGCCCCCCAGCGACGCTGATCTCTGCCATGGCCGAAGCTGTCGCAGGCAGTGCGGTCATGGTTGGCGGGCAGGATTGCGCAGCGCGGGTGTCAGGGGCGCATACGGGTGATATTTCCGCGCAGATGCTGGCCGATAGTGGCGCGCGCTATGTGATCCTCGGGCATTCCGAACGTCGTGCAGATCATGGCGAAAGCTCGGCGCTGGTTGCGCAGAAGGCGCGCGCTGCGCATCAGGCCGGGCTCGTTGCGATTATCTGCCTGGGCGAAACCGAGGCTGAGCGCGATGGTGGGCAGACACTCGCGGTGGTTCTGGAGCAATTGGCAGGGTCAGTGCCGGAGGGCGCGACCTCGGCCAATACGGTTATCGCGTATGAGCCGGTCTGGGCTATCGGGACCGGACGCACGCCGACGCTTGCGCAGATTGCCGAGGTGCATGACGCGCTGCGCGCGAACCTGCCGGATGCGGCGATCTCGCTACTTTACGGTGGGTCCGTCAAGCCCGCCAACGCGGCAGAAATCTTCGCGATCGACAATGTGGACGGCGCTTTGGTCGGGGGCGCGTCGCTCAAGGCGTCCGATTTCAGCGCGATCATCGCCGCGCTGGACGTCACCTGAGCATAGCGCGTTTTCGTGGCTGACAGGTTCAGACTCGGTAGCGCAGGCTGGGTGTGACAATGGCGGTCACGAGCACGCCCATGATGAACCCACCCAGATGCGCCTCCCACGCCAGAAGGCCTGACAAGGCAATCCACAGAATGACGTTCAATAAAAACAATCCCAGCAGGGAACGCCAGAGTGGGCGCATCGAGCTGTTGAGTTGCTGACGCATCTGCCATTCCCAGAATTTCCACGCGCCAATCAATCCGAAGACGGCCCCCGAGGCCCCGATCATCGGTGCCTCCGAGCTCGACAGCAGCGCGAAGCCGATCCCCCCACCAATGGCCGACATCGCATAGAGCAGCAGAAAGCCGCGCTCGCCGATACGCGCGACAACGATCCCGCCCAGCGCAAGTGTCGCCACCATATTGCCAATGAGATGCAGAAAGCCGCCATGCAGCAAGGCATGCGTCAGAAACATTGTCAGATGTTGAAACGGATAGACAGGTTCCCATCCAGAGAGCAGACCACTCCAGAACGCGCCGAGGACCAAAAGCTCCTGTCGGGCCGAACCGCTGCCCAAACCGCTTGCCTCCAGCAGGGTCAGGATAATCTCGGGCAAGCATGTGATCCCCACCAGCAAAATCACCGCCCGCGCGTTTGCGCGTGTAGGAAGGGTGATGTGTTGCGGACCCATTGGACTGACTTTCACGCTTTCGTCTGAGTAAAACATATCTGTCCCTGCCGTAAAGCGACAGTGCGTCTGGCTAAGATATGGCGAGGAGCGGATCAGTAACCAGTGCTGTACCACACCGTCCGCAATGTCTTCGCCACCAGTTTGAGATCGGTCTTGAATGACAAGTCGCGTGCATAGTCCATATCCAGCTCGGCGCGACGCTGAAAATGGGCGTCGTTTCGTTCTGAAACTTGCCACGGACCCGAAATCCCCGGACGCAAGGAGCTATAGACGGGAAAGGCGGGGCCGTAGATATACTGCTGTTCAGGGAGCATCGGGCGCGGACCGAGAAAGCTCATCTGTCCCAGAAGCACATTGAGCAATTGCGGAAGTTCATCAATGGAGGTCTTGCGCAGATAATGTCCGAAAGCCGTGACGCGCGGATCCTTCTTCAACTTCTGGGTGCGCTCCCATTCGTCCCGCAATTCTGGGTTGTTGGCAAGGATCTTTTCCAGTACGCTTTCCGCATCAGGCTGCATGGTGCGGAATTTCCAGAGCTTGAATGTCTGTCCGCCGCGACCGACGCGTAGCTGGCTGAAGAAGGGGCTTTGACCCTGGACCATCAGGATAATCGTCACAACAATGATGACGGGCAGAACAATCGGCGCAATCAGCGCCAGCATGGACAGATCGAAGGCACGTTTGCCAAAACTGCGGTACATGCCTGGCCGCGCGGCATAAGTGGTCGCAAGCTCTGCGCTGCCGAGGTCGAGCGGCGTTTCAGGTCTGGTCTCGTAAAGCACGCGCGCAAACATCAAGTTACCCTTCTTCTCGTACCGACATGTCCAGAGGTCGGCCATCCAGGCCTTCCCCAACCGTAGGAACGACGTCACTTAACCGGTTCATGGTTTACATACTCTTAACGGTACGCTGTGACACTGGAAAACAACGTGAGGATGACAAAATCGGCTTTTCAGGCGCGGGCGTTGTGTGGGATCGGCGAACAAATCGGCGTCAGGGCGCATTTTGTTTCATGAAACCCTCGGTTTGTGAGGCGACAAGGCAAAATTATGGCCGCGCTTGGGCATAAACTGCGAATCATGTGTTCCAATTGCGGCGCTGATTCCTTGAATTTGGCGCAATTGCGCTTGAATCCTGCCATGCGAGGGCATTAACGAGAACGCTTCAGGGCAACTCATGGCCGAGACCAGGGAAAAAAATGACCCAGGGTTACAGTTCCTATCTGGCGCATTTCGGCTTCACGCAGCGCCCGTTTTCATTGACGCCGGATCCGGAATTCCTGTTCTGGTCCGACGCCGTGCGCGGGGCCTTCACGATGCTGCAATACGGGCTTGCGACCCGCGCGCCCATCACGCTGATCAGCGGCGAGATCGGCGCGGGCAAGACGATCCTTTTGCAGCATTTCATTCAGGAAATCGAAGCTGACGACTCCCTCTCGATTGCGCTTGTGACCAATACCCGGCCCAAGACGCGCGAAATCCTGCAATGGCTGCTGCCCGAGCTGACCAAATCCGACATCAGCGAAGAAGCCAAGTTCTTGCGCGTGCAGGAGTTTCTTGTGCAGGAATACAATGAGGGTCGCCGTGTGCTCCTGGTGATCGACGAAGCACAGAATCTCTCACCCGAGGCGCTGGAAGAACTGCGCATGTTGACCAATATCAATCTTGGCAAGGAAGAAGTGCTCCAGCTCTTCCTGATCGGCCAGCCGGAGTTGCGCGATCATGTGCGCCGCCCGGATCTTGTACAATTCGCGCAACGTGTCGCGGCGAATTACCACCTGCCCTATATGGAGCGCGATACAGTCATGAAATACATTGCGCACAGGTTGCGCGTGGCCGGGGGCACACCTGGCATTTTCAGCAAACAAGCCGCCGAATTGGTGCATGAGCAGACCGGCGGCATCCCCCGGCTGATCAACCAGCTTTGCGACATGGCGCTGACCTATGCCTATGCGCAGGACGACAAGATGGTGAAGCGTTCAACGGTTCAGGCCGTCATCGACGACGGCATCTTCTTTTCCCCCAGCGCGCCGGGCGCCTGAGCACCTACCAGTGGCCGGTGCTCTCCATGCTGGCCCAGGGTTCTGCGGGGGGCAGCGCATCGCCTTTTTGCAGCAACTCGATCGAGATATTGTCTGGGGAGCGCACAAAAGCCATGCGCCCGTCGCGCGGCGGACGGTTGATCGTCACGCCAGCCGCCTGCAATTCGGCGCATTTGGCGTAAATATCCTCGACCTCATAGGCGAGATGGCCGAAATGACGGCTGTCTGAGGGCAGGGCATCATCGCCGTCCCAGTTCCAGGTCAGTTCGACCGGGCAATCAGGCTGGCCGGGCGGCGCCATGAAAACCAGCGTGAAGCGCCCGCCTTCGTTGTCATGGCGGCGGGTCTCGATGAGACCCAGCAGTCGATAAAATGCCATCGAGGCGTCGAGATCCTTGACCCGGACCATAGTGTGCAGATAGCGCATCGCATCCTCCTGTTTGGTCATCAGATAGAAGCCATGGCGGCGCGCTTCAATGGGGGGTTCAGAATCAGCAGCGACTGGCCTAAGGTGTGGCCACAATATCATGTAGGTTGGGCGAAGCATGAAGCAGTATCTTGACGGGTTGCGCTATATTCTGGAGGAAGGCACGCCCAGCGATGACCGCACGGGCACTGGCACGCTTTCGGTCTTCGGGCTGCAGATGCGCTATGATCTGGCCGATGGCTTCCCGCTGGTCACCACAAAGCGCGTACATCTGAAATCTGTCATTCATGAGCTGCTGTGGTTCCTGTCTGGCGATACAAATGTTCGATATCTGCAAGAGAACGGCGTGAGCATCTGGGACGAATGGGCCGATGCAGAGGGCGATCTGGGGCCGGTTTACGGGCGGCAATGGCGCGATTTCGGTGGCGTGGACCAGATCGCTGCGCTGGTGCGTCAGATCCGCGAGACACCGGATAGTCGCCGGTTGATCGTCTCGGCCTGGAACCCGCCCGATGTGCCGCAGATGGCGCTGCCGCCCTGCCATACACTCTGGCAAGTGCGGGTGCTGGGCGGCAAACTGCATCTGCAGCTCTACCAGCGTTCGGCGGATATGTTTCTGGGCGTGCCGTTCAACATCGCATCCTATGCGCTGCTGCAGATGATGCTGGCGCGCGTGACCGGGCTGGAACCGGGGGGCTTCGTGCACACGATGGGCGATGCGCATATCTATTCCAACCATATGGAGCAGGTGAAAACGCAACTTTCCCGCGACCCGCGCCCGCTGCCCCGCATGGAAATCCTGCGCAGCCCAGAAACGATTTTTGACTTCACATATGAGGATTTCCGCATCCATGATTATGATCCTCATCCCGCGATCAAAGCCCCGGTGGCGGTCTGAATGCTGAGCCTGATTGTCGCGCGTGCCCGCAATGGCGCGATTGGCCGGGATGGCACGATCCCCTGGCATGCTCCTGAAGATCTTGCGTTTTTTCAGCGCGAAACGATGGGTGGTGCGATCATCATGGGGCGCAAGACATGGGAAAGCCTGCCGCGTCGCCCCTTGCCGCGCAGGCTGAATGTCGTGGTCACTGCACGGCAGATGCCCGAGGCGGAAAACACTGTGTTCACTGCGCTTGAAACTGCGCGAGACGTGGCGCGGGCAGCAGGCCATCTGCGCCATTACGCCATTGGTGGCGCGGCGATCTATGCGGCCTTCCTGCCGCTGGCTGATCGGCTGCTGATCACCGAGGTCGATCTCGATGTGCCTGATGCCGATACGTTTTTCCCTGATCTGCCGCCCGAAAGGTGGCGCTTGAACGCGCAGATGACCCTGCGTGAGGCGGGGCCGCGCTGCGTGCTGCATGAATATCTGCGCTGTTGACGCGGCGCGGCTTGCAGCGCGCGCATTGGGTGTTTAAGTCAAACTCGACAAGATAAGGGAGACAATCTGCATGCAGATCCAGGTCAATACAGATAACACGATTTCAGGCCGCGAAGATGTGGTGCGATTTGTCGAGGATGTGATCGGCTCCAAGTTGGGCGCAGTCTCAAGCGCGATCACACGGATTGAAGTCCATCTGCAAGACCAGAATGCAGACAAGAGCGGCCCCGATGACAAGCGCTGCATGGTCGAGGTGCGTCTGGAAAATCGCCAGCCGGTCAGCACGACCAACACGGCCGATAATCTGCAATCGGCCGTGACGGGCGCTGTGGACAAGATGCGCAATCTTCTGGATCGTGAAATCGGCAAGGCCCGCGCGCGGCGCTGAGTGCTGCGCAACTGGCAAATGCAAGGCGCGCCCTGTCCGGGGCGCGTTTTTTATGCTGTGCAGGCTCATGTCATCCGATAACACCTGCGCCGCCATGCGCTATCAGCCCCGCGTTATTGCGCGGCAGCAGACCTCTGCGTGAGGGTCGGTTTGCGGAACAGTCCCGCAGCTCGACAATCGCGTTCCACAGGAGGTTTCCATGCAGTGTTTCATTCGTCGCTCTCTGCGCCAGACGGCCCTGACCCTCAGTCTCGCGCTGGCAATTATGCCGGCTCATGCAGGGCAAAACCATGTCACCGTCGATCAATGGGGGCGCGACAATTCCATCGCGACGTCGCATCGCGGCACGCATCAGCGCGTCGCGATCACGCAGCGCGGGCGCGCGAATCTGTCGTTCAACACGCAGGATGGTGCGCGCAACCGGGTCACGATCGGGCAATCCGGGTGCCACAATGTCGCCGATACCGCGCAGGGCGGCCAGCGCAATATCCTGGGCATCGCGCAGATGGGCTGCCGCAATGACGCAACGGTCACGCAATCGGGACGGCGCAATGCCATCGGTGTGATCCAGACCGGGCAGGGCAACACGGCAAACGCCAGTCAACACGGCAATGGCAATGTCGTGCTGATCATTCAGGACTGATCGCAAGCCTGTTCTGACTTTCACAAAGGAGATATTTCATGTCGACCACGCCCTATGTCATTTCAGCGCTAGTCATCGTCGGTGCGGCCTGCACAGCAGGGCTTGCAATGCCCGAAAGGCAACGAACGGATCCTGATGCTCTGGTCTGCGAGTTGCACATTTCCAATACGGGGCGGGGGGTGACCCTGCGCGCCGAGGCGCGCTCACCGCGCGCGGTCGAAGGCCATTACGAACTGGCCATCGACCAGCGCAGTGGGGGCGGGCGGGCCACGATCCGGCAGGTTGGCCCCTTCGCCCTGCAAGCCGGAGAGCGCGCGACGCTCAGCCAGTCCGATCTGGCAGGCCGCGCGCGTGATCTCGACGCGCAGCTGACCTTGCACGCCGGGGGGCAGGTCAAGACCTGCCGCGCGGCGGCGCTCTGATCCAACTTTTGCAGCAAGGAAACACTGCCATGTTTCATCGTCTCCCCCTCATCGTGCTGGCGCTTCTGTTGTCCGCCAGCGCGGCGCAGGCCGCGGGTCTGTCGCTGTCGCTCACGGCCCGCAACGCCGATGAGGCGCGCGCGCTCAACGCCGCCATCACGCTCTATGCGTTGCATCGTGACATCCGCGCCGGCGCCGATCTGCGTCAGATCGGGCGCAACCACAGCGCGCGCGTCCAACAGTCAGGGCGCGGCAATCTGGGTCTGATCCGGCAACGCGGGCAGGGCCATAGCGCTGATCTGACCCAGACCGGGGGGCGCAACGGGCAGGTGATCTTGCAATTCGGCACTGGTGCGCATGCCGATATTCGTCAGCATGGGGGGCAGGCGGGGATCCTTGTGCAGGTCTCGCCCTGATTTGCAGGCTTTCCCCTGCATGCCAAACCCGATAAGTCCGGCCTGAAAACTTGGTAATCAGACAGGCCATTGCGTGGCACAGACAGCACAGAGCAAACGTCAGGCACAGGCGCGCAACGACCGGGTTGTGGCGCGCTGGATCTGGGAGGCTTTCATCCGCCACCGGATGGGCTTCCTCGGGCTTGCAGTGGCGCTGATGGTTCTGGAAGCGCTGATGCTGGGCGCATTCAGCTATCTGGTCCAGCCGATGTTTGACGATATTTTCGTCGCCGGGGATCGCGGGCGGGTCTATCTGGTGGCGCTCGCGATGGCCGCAGTATTTTTCGGGCGTGGACTTGCGCGCCTCGGCCACAAGGCGCTGATTGTCTGGCTTGCCTTTTCGGCGACGGCGGCATTGCAAAGCATGTTGCTCGCGCATCTGACCCGCCTGGATCAGGCGTTTTTCAAGCGCAATGCGCCGGGCGTGCTGATCGAGCGGGTGCGTGGCGACTCGGCGGCGCTGAATGCCGTGTTCAAATCGCTGATCACCGGACTTGGGCGCGACGGCTCGGCGGTGATCGTGCTGTTTGCAGTGGCGCTCTGGACGGATTGGCAATGGACCATGGTCGCGCTGATCGGCATTCCGCTTCTGGGATTGCCGCTTCTGGCGCTGCAAAAACTGATACGGCGGCGCAGCCGCGATGCGCGGATCGCAGCGGCAGCCAGTTCGAACCGGCTGGACGAAGCATTCCACGGCATCGCGACCCTGCAACTGACCGGCACCGAGGCGCGCGAGGTCAGCCGCTTCGGTCAGATCATCCAGCGCTATGTGCGCAAGGCCACCCGCGCGGCCATCGGGCAAGCGGCGATCCCGACAGTCATGGATTTCGCCGCCGCCATCGGTTTCGCGCTGGTGCTGATCTATGGCGGCATGCAGATCATTGATGGCACACGCACGGTCGGGCAGTTCATGTCCTTTTTCACCGCGCTGGGCCTGTTGTTTGACCCGATGCGACGGCTCGTGTCGCTGACCGCAGAATGGCAGAGTGTCCTGGCCTCGCTGGAGCGTACGCATGCGCTGCTGCAGATCGCGCCGGACGTGAGCAACCCCGCGCCCCCGCATGCGCCTGTGCCCGCGCGGGATGCGGCCAGTGTCGAGCTGCGTGCGGTCGATTTCAGCTATGGCACAGAGCCTGTGCTGCGCGGTCTGTCCTTTTTCGCGCCTGCGGGCAAGACCACGGCCATCGTGGGGCCATCGGGCGCGGGCAAGACCACGGTTTTCAGCCTGCTGACACGGCTTGCGGATGTGAACGCAGGTGCGGTGCTGATCGGCGGGCAGGACGTGCGGAAGATGGATCTGGCGGCGCTGCGCGGGTTGTTCGCGGTCGTCAGTCAGGATACTGCGCTGTTTGACGAATCGATCCGCGACAACATTGTGATGGGGGCGGAAGATGTGACGCCCGAGGCGCTGCAGCGCGCCTTGACCGCTGCGCATGTGGATGACTTCCTGCCGCAACTCAGTGACGGGCTGCAGACTTTGGCAGGGCCGCGCGGCTCGTCATTGTCGGGCGGGCAGCGTCAGCGTGTGGCGATTGCCCGCGCGCTCTTGCGCGATGCGCCCATTCTTCTGCTTGATGAAGCCACCAGCGCGCTCGACGCCAAATCCGAGGCTGTGGTGCAGGACGCGCTGGAGCAGTTGGCCGAAGGGCGCACGACGCTGGTGATCGCACACAGGTTGTCGACTGTGCGCCGTGCGGATCAGATCATCGTCATGGATCATGGCACGGTCGTCGAGCAGGGCACGCATGAGACGCTTCTGGCGCAGGGCGGGGCCTATGCGCGGCTTTATGCGCTGCAATTCAAGGACAAGGCCGCTCAGGCGAATTCGCCCTGAATGTACCAGCCATCACGCTGCGGGGTGTGGAACAGCCAAAGCCGCGCGCCCCGGTCGGTCTGCACCTGCCAATAATCACGCAATCCGGTGCGCCAGGCGGGATCATCCAGCCACCATTCCGGGCTGATCCGTTCGGGACCAGAGGCCGCGACCACTGCCCACCACCGTCCCCGCCATTTGAACCGGCGCGGCACAGCACGGCCTGTGCCCGCGATGGGTTCGGGCGGAAACATCACCAGTGGACGCGGTGGACCGCCCTGCGGCCAATGGGGGGGCGGGTCGCAATAGGCGGCCGCCGCGATCTGAAAGGCCTTCTCGGGGATATGGCTGTCGGCAGGCTGAAACCGCGTGACATTCTCGAACCCCACGCGGTTGCACAGCCGCGTCAGCAGATCGGCCAGATCGCCTTCGGCCTTTGCGCCGCTGGTGGTAATCTGCTGGACCGGTAGCGCCTCGGTCTGCAACGCGACCAGCCGCATCCGGTCGATGCCGAAACCCGCATCCATCCCGTCCAGCATGCGAGTATAGAGCTGCGCCATTGGCGCGGGATCGCGCATCGCCCGCGCAAGGCCCAGTTCCTGCCGCAGGATCGTTCCATCCGTGCGCGTCAGCTCCAGCGCCAGCCGCCGCGCCCCCATCTCGGCGGCGCGCAGATGATCGCAAAGCCGCGCGAGCAGCCGCTCCAGCCCGGCCATGATGTCGCTGGTCAGTCCGATGGGCTCGGGCAGCGACAGGCGCACCGCGTAATTGGGCGGATCGGGGGCAGGGCTGACAGGCTCGGGCAGTGCGCCGAGCGCCTGATCGAGCCGCATCGTGGGCTCTGTGCCGAAACGGCGCACCAGCCCGGCGCGCGGCAAGGCGGTCAGATCACGAATAGCGCGCAGCCCCAGTCGCGTCAGCCCCTCGACCGTCGCAGGCTCCAGCCGGAGTGCTGCGAGCGGCAAGGGCAGGAGCGCGCGTTCTGTGGCCCCGGCGGGCACCACGCCCCCGCGCCCGAAATGCGCCACCGCCCAGGCCGCGCCGCGTGTATCGGCTATGGCCGCGCGCGTTTCAAAGCCCATCCGCGCCAGTCGCGCAGTCAGATCTTCCAGAAGCAGGGCTTCGCCGCCCATCAGATGGGCCGCTCCGGTAATGTCGAGCACCAAACCGTCTGTGCCTTCCACGGCTGCCCAGGGACAATAGCGCAAGGCCCAGCGGCGCAAACTCCCTAACGCCTGCGCGTCGCCACGCGGATCGGCGGGGCGTGTCAGCAGATCGGGGCAGAGCGCGCGCGCATCGGCAAGCCCCATATCCGGGGCCAGCCCGCGCGCCTGTGCCTCGGCGTTCAGGCAGGCCAGACGGTCGGCCCCGCGTGCTTTGACAACCAGTGCAAACGGCCCCGGTGCCGGGCGGCGGCGCAGGGACAGATCGGCGCTGAAACGGGGCAGCCAGAGCGACAGAATGCGGCGGGACATGGGGCTATACAGATGTTCACATAATGTTCCAATCTAGGCGCCGCATCCCCGTGAGTCGAGTCCCTCCCCTTCCAGATTGCAAATTCCCCGCCCCTCGCGCATAAGCCGGGATAGGACAGCGACGGGGTGGCCCTGATGAACTATCTGGAATTTGAAAAACCTCTGGCCGAGATCGAGGGCAAGGCGGCGGAACTGCGCGCGATGGGCGCTGCCAATCCCGAGATGGATATCGAAAAAGAAGCCGCGGCGCTGGATGCGAAAGCCCAGAAACTGCTGGTCGATCTTTATCGCAGCCTGACGCCTTGGCGCAAATGCCAGATCGCGCGCCACCCTGACCGGCCCCATTGCCGCCGCTATATCGAGACGCTGTTTGATGAATTCACCCCGCTCGCCGGGGATCGTGGCTTTGCCGAGGATGAGGCCGTGATCGGGGGGCTGGGGCGGCTCGACGGGCGGCCCGTGATGGTGATCGGGCAGGAAAAGGGCCATGACACACAAAGTCGTCTGCGGCGCAATTTTGGCATGGCCCGGCCCGAAGGCTACCGCAAGGCGATCCGGCTGATGGATATGGCCGACCGATTCCGCCTGCCGGTGGTCACGCTCGTGGACACGCCCGGGGCCTATCCCGGCAAGGGGGCGGAGGAGCGCGGGCAGGCCGAAGCGATTGCGCGCTGCACGCAGAAATGCCTCAGCCTCGGGGTGCCGCTGGTCTCGGTCATCATCGGCGAGGGCGGATCGGGCGGGGCCGTGGCCTTCGCCTCGGCCAATCGTATCGCGATGCTGGAGCATTCGGTCTATTCGGTGATCTCGCCCGAAGGCTGCGCGTCGATCCTGTGGAAAGACGCCGAAAAGATGCGCGATGCGGCCGAAGCCCTGCGCCTGACGGCTCAAGACCTCAAGAAGCTCGATGTCATCGACCGGATCATCCCCGAACCGCTGGGCGGCGCGCAGCGTGATCCGGCGGCGATGGTGAAATCCGTGGGCGTGGCCTTGCGCACGATGCTCAAGGAGCTTGATGGTCAGAACGCCGACGCGCTGCGCCAGGCGCGGCGGCAGAAATTCCTTGCCATGGGCTCGAAAGGGCTCGCGGCCTGAGCTGTTGGCGGGGTTGCGGGATGCCGATCACCTATCAGCAGGAGCAGGTCTCAGCGCAGGAGTTCGCCGATATCCTGCACGCCTCTGGCCTTGCCGCGCGCAGGCCCGCTGATGATCTCGCGCGCCTGCGGCAGATGCTTGACGGCGCGGCGCTGGTCGTCACGGCGCGGGATGGCGCGACTGGACAGCTTGTCGGGCTTGCGCGGTCGCTGACGGATTTCAGCTATGCTTGCTATCTCTCGGATCTGGCGGTCGATCTGGCGTATCAGGGGCAGGGGAGCGGCACGCGCCTGATCGCGCTGACCCGCGAGGCAGCGGGCGAGGGGAGCATGTGTCTTCTGGTTGCGGCCCCTGGCGCCGAAGATTTCTACCGAAAGATCGGCATGCCTGAAATTGAGCGCGCCTTTTTATTCCCACGCCTGCGTTAAGGTTCCAGAACAGGGCAAAGTATGCGCGTGCTGCATGCTTGCGGCGCAGCGGGCCGGAGCAAGTCGCAGCCCTATTGCGCGTCTTTGAACACCAGATGTGCAGCGCTCTCCGCCAGGCCCGGAGTCTCGCCTGCGCGACTGCTGAGATCATGGACGTCCGGGCCTTCCGCTTGAAAACTGACAGAAACGGGGATGTCAGTATCGATTCGCGCTGCGCAGATGGCGCTCGATGCTGCAGTGCAATCACATCCGGCGCGGCGCAATCTGCAACCTGCAGGGCGTGGCCGCCCGCGCATCGGACCTGCGCGCGAAACCCGACGCAGCATTCTCGCCCTGCCATAATCACGACAGATATCAGGTCAGAACCTTCAAGGCGAGGTTCAGTTGGATTTTTGCGCGGCATGCCCGTTGATCGGCGCTCCAATGGCCGCAAGGCTGGCCGCGCAAACCATCGCGACCGGTCGATTGGCGGGGATGATCTGTGCCGGGTAATCCGGCGTCGCTTCGCGCGCGTTGCGACGCAGTGCGGCAGCGAAGCCTTTTGAACCGGGCGCGTGACTGGGGGAGTTGCGCTGCTTGAGCCGCGCAGCAATCACATGATCGGGGACAGTAAGGTGCAGGATGTGGCGGAATCTGTTGACATAGGGGGCGACCGTGGCGCCAAAGCCGCCGATCACGAAGACCACATCGCGCTCTGTGTCGACGGCATCGAAATATTGATCCGCGCGCATGGCAGGCCAGACCCAGCTGATCTGCGCGTCGGGGAATCTTCGAACCAGATCATAGCGCAGATCGCTGAATTGACCCATGGCACAGAAACTCGCAATGACGCGATCCGCATCAATGATCTGGTGCCCCAGCGCTTGCAGGAAATGCCCCAGTGTCGTCTTTCCGACCCCGTTATTTCCTGAAACAAGGTAGAGGCCCGGCGGCACTGCGGACAGCCCGCCACGCCCTTCATGCAGCATCCGGGTGCCGATGCGTGGCATGTGTCGGCCTAGCGCTGCGGCGTGCTGCGTAATGAATTGTGTCGCGGCCTCGCCCTGTCCGCTCAGCCGCAGACAGGCAAGCGCGCGCAGGATCGGATATCGCCCCGGTGATGGCTGCGCGGCAATCACCCGCTCCCAGGCCCGGAAGCCCAGGCTGAAATCGCCTGTGGCCATGGCGCTTTCAGCCAAGCATTGATGAAGTGCCGGATCCTGTGGCCAATGCAACAGCGCGTCTTGCAAATGCAGTTGCGCCTCATCTTCGGCGCGGCATCGCCGCAGCATCTGCGCGAGTTTCAGCGCCGTTTCAGAAGCAGGGGCCCGCGCATGGAGCGCTTCGAGGTAAACAACGGCCCCGCGCCAATCCTGCTTGGCGCTCCGGTTGCGCAATTCTGCATCAAGCCCAGGCAGGTCAAGTTCGTCAGCCTGACGGCGATGCCAGATCATGTCGCGTTCCGCCAGCGGTTTCACATCGTCAAAAATCGAGTCACCTCCGCCCTTAGATCCGCCGTCTCTTTCGTGTCCCATATCGACGATAAGACCGAACTCTTGACAAATCGCTAAGCAAAAAAACGGCATTTCTAAATTCATCCTTAACCCTCTTGCTCGAAAAGAAGGAAGTAAACGGTGACGCAGGAGCAAATCGGAGCATGAGTGACTTTCAGCATCCCGAAGCAGGTTATGCGTTTATTGTGACCTATGGGCGCTCCGGCTCGACTTTGCTGCAACATCTTGTCAATGCGATTCCCGGTTGTCTGATACGCGGCGAGAACAACAATGCCCTGCTGGGGCTGTTCAGAAGCTGGCGCGCTCTGACCCAGAGCACGGATATTGCGCGCATGAAGCGCGAGGGCCTTGTGTCAGATCCGACGCATCCGTGGTTCGGTGCGGAAGCGATCGATCCCGACGCTTATCGCGCAGCCCTCTGTACGACGTTCAGCCAGATGATCCTGCGCCCCGATCCCGACACACGCATCGCGGGGTTCAAGGAAATCCGCACCTTGCCCGACCCGCAGATGTTCCGTGCTTTTCTTGATTTCCTGCAGGCGGGTTTTCCGCAGGCGCGCCTGATTTTCAACACACGCGATGCCGCGGATGTCTGCAGATCGTCCTGGTGGCGGCGCCATGATCCGCAGGAGGTGCGCAAGATGGTCGCCGATGCGGATGCCGTGTTCAAAGCGCATGCGCTCGCTGCGCCGGACAGTGCAATCCTGCTGCGATACGAAGATTACACCTCCGATCCCCAAGCGCTCGAGCCGCTGTTCGAATTGTTGGGCGCACGCCCTGGCGCGGCAGAATTGCGCGCGGTGATGAACAGGCAGTTGACGCATGCAACATGAACCCGGACTGATAAAGCCGACCTGCGCGACCGAGCTCGCGGCGCAGGCTGGAGAATTGCAAATCCGCGCGCCGGAAACGCTGGTCCTGAACTGCGATTTGCGCGCGCATGGCTTCATCAACATTGATTTTCGCGATTCGGATCAGAGTGCGATCCCCTTGCATCTGTCGCTGCGCCGCGACGCGGGGCAGATTGTTGCCAATCGATGGTCGCCAAAAGGCTGGCGTCGCGAAGTCATCATTCCTGCACCGTTGCGGCCCCAGTTGCATGTGGTTCAGCTGTGTTTTCACCATGTCGCGGGTTGGGGGATGCGCGTCACGCTGTGTCTCGACGGGGTGACGCTTGCGATGCTCGATGGCTGGCCGCGTCCCGATCGGACCGGTCGGCTGAAGCTCCGGCGCGGCTTTCCGGGGCTGTCAAAGATCGGCTGGATGACCTGGCCTGCGGGTCTGCGCAGCCTGCACAGGCTGGCCTCTGTGCCGCGCGGTGCCATGGTCTTGACGCCGCGTCTTGAGGTGATGGTACAGACCAGCTGCGCCGCGCCCATCCTTCAACTGGAAGGCGAAGGGGAGCGCTGGCCGCTTCTGCCGCTGGTTGGCGAGGGTGATGGCGTGACGCCGGCCCATCGGGTGGCGTTATTGCCGGGCCGGATATGGTCGAACAGGTCGGCAGAGGCGATCACGCTGCGCGCTCTTGATGAAGATGGTGCGGAACTGGCGCGCCGCGACCTGCATCGCAGCGACATCCTCGCCATGCTGCAAAGCGCTGCTGCGGATTGGATGGCACGACATGATGTGGTTGCGCGGCTGCAGATGCTGGAACATGTTCACTTCGCAGGGTTTTGGTCGGAATTGTCCGCAGATCAGCGTGCCCGCCTGGACCAGGAAGCAAGGCGCCACTACAAAGCTGTTTTCGCGCCGCCACCGGACATGATGACACAGCCCTCAGCCGCCAGCGTGCGCAACCGACCCGCGCTGGTCTGTGAGGCCTTTCACCGCGCAATTGCGCAGCATGACCTGCGATCTGCGCCCTTGCTTTTTCAGGCAATGGTCGCGAATTTCGGTCTGGCCGGGCCAGAGGTCAGGCAATTCGCCCTTCTGTTGTCCGAATGGTTCTGCCTGAACGCTGACCCGCGTGATCTGGCCAGGCTCTGCCAGGATGCAGGCGCGCTGCCACATCCCGACAGCGCGGAGATCTGGTATCAGACGGCGGCGCTACCGATGCGTTGGGCAGCCGGAGACTGGCAAGGGTGCCTTGCAGCCCTGCGACAGTTGCCGCGCATGCGCGGGGACTGGATGGTGACCCCGGCACTGGGATGGTGCGCGCGCGCGATCGCCGCTGAGCTGCCTGATCTGACGGGACGTGGGCCGAGATCACCGGATCGGATCGACCTTTGTCTCGCGCTTCTCGAGGCGGTAGCGAGCAAGTCGGAGGCGCATGTTTCGCAATCCCACTGCACGTTCCTGATCGAGGGCGTCCTTGACCTGCTGGACGCATCAAGCCGGTTTCCTGACCGCGTACAATGGCGCAGTCAGGATCTGGCATTGCGTGCCTATGCGCTCAGTCCTGACTTCTGGAGCGCATATGATGCCCGCGACCCATCGCGCAGGCCTGACGAATTCAGGCGCTGGCGGAATGCGTTCGCGCGCTTGCAGATCGCCTGTCTCAATGGCGACTGGCAGGCCCTTGCGCAGGCGGCGCGTCCGTTTCTTGCGCGTTCCATCGCAGGGGGGGCAACCCTGCGCCGGTTGGCACTGGCAGAGCGCAATCTGCCCTGCGATGCCTCGGGTCTGCCAGATATGGAGGCGTTAACGGGGCAGACCGAACAGGATCAGATCAACGAAGCGGCCCTGCGATGGCTGGCCTTCCCGCGCAGCAATGGTCAGCGTGCTGCCTTGGCACTCGACACCCCGTCGCCGGTCCATCGCGCTGCTTGCGAAGGGCTGCGCGCCGCTGCATCGGATATCGCGCGCCCCCCTGCAGCGCGCGCGCAGAGGGCGCTTGCGCGCGCCTATGCGCAGCTTCGTAGCAGGGTCGGCTCAGGCGCGCTGGTCGATACAGCGCAGGTCGATGATCTGATCTCACGCGCGCAGGCCCTTTCAGGCGCAAAGGGGGGCGCGGTCGGCATACCCGTGCTATTGGCTTTGACGGACGCACTGCTGCGCGCAGGTCTGCGCGGTCTGGCACAACGGGCCTTGCAGGGATGTGCAGATCCGCTCAGAGACAGGGCCGTATGTGCGCAGCCCGCGGTCACGCTGGCGCTCGCGCGGTTTTCAGCCCTTTGTCCAGATCCAGCTTTGCGTGCCGAATTGCACCCGCTTTGTGCTGCAGACCCGGCATTGGCTCCGCCCAGCAGGCAGGATCCCCAAGCCATTGCCCTGCGTTCGGCCAGCGACCCACTTGCCGATACTGCGGTCGTTCTGGTGTCCTGTCATGCCTATTTGCGCACGCGGGTTCCTGGGATCATGGCAGCTTGGGGCGACAGGCTCGCGCAAATGGGGATCCCGGTGATCATCGTGGTGGGCCGGGCACCGGATCAACAGCCAGGTTGCGCGACCAGTTTCGACGGGCGGGTGTTACAGCTTGATGTGGCCGATGACTATGAAAGCCTTCCACAAAAGACGCTTGCGCTGATTGAATGGATGCAGACCCGCACTGGTTTTGGACGGATGTTCAAGATTGATGACGACTGCTTCCTCAACCCCGAAGCCTTTTTCGAAGACCTGGCTTTTCTCAATACCTGCTATTTCGGGCGCCCCTTGCAGCGCGCTGTCGGGGATATGGATCGTGGCTGGCATATGGCGCAGGCGCGCAGCGCCCGGGCGCGCTCGGAACTGGATAAATCCCCCGAGCCTGCCCGTTACGCGGATGGCGCAACGGGTTACATCCTGACGCGGCAGGCCATGTCGGCCATCTGCACGGCGCGCGCGACCGCTCAGGGCCGGGCGTTGGAGCAGACCTCCTTCATGGAAGACAAGCTGGTGGGCGATTTGCTGGCGCTGACGGGGCTGAGCGTGGCTGGGCCGAATTACGATCTGTCGGTGTTCCGCAAAATTGCGCCGGGCTTGCCTCCGTTGTCTCAATACCATGCAGGCTTCATGCCCTTCGCAGGATCGGGGATCAAGCTTGTCCATCTTGACAAGGGTAGCGCGCCAGAGGCCGCCAGCGCAGCCTTGGCTTCGCCCTGGCCGCATCCGATGAAGATCTGGCCGCTATCGCGCCCCGCCAGGCTGGGTTGGGCCAGCCACGGGCTTGATCTGATCAGCGCGCCTGAAAGTCTGGCACATTGCGAGGCCGCCGCGGTGACTGTCGTGGCGGTCATGCGCAATGAGCGTGTCATGCTGGAGCATTTCCTTGACCATTACCGCCATCTTGGGGTGGGGGGCTTCCTGATTGTGGATAACGGGTCAGAGGACGGGACTCTGGAGCATCTTGCCAAGCAGCGCGATGTCGCTGTCTTTTCGTCCGATACACCCTACAGGCAGTCGAATTACGGGGTTTTGTGGCAGGAAACGCTTATGGCGCAGTTCCGGCTGGGCAAATGGTCCCTGGTAGCTGATGCCGATGAGCTCGCCTTCTGGTCGCTGCCCGATGCGCAAGGGCGGGTGCATGGCGATCTGCCGGATTTGCTGCGCGGCTCCGACTTTGCCGAGGCAGAGGCTGTGCGACTGCGCATGTTCGACCTTTATCCGGCGCGCCCGCTTGCGGAAACGAGATTTGAAGCGCCCCCCTTTCTGGAGGCAGATCATGTTGATCGCGCGCCATTCCGCAACGATTGGCAGGGTCGGGGGCCGTGGTCAAATAGCGCAACGATCACCAGTGCGCTGCGACACAGGCTGATGGCAGAGGCAGGCCAGCCTGCGCCAGCGCATCTTTTCGTGGCGCAGAAATACGCCCTGCTGCGTTATCACCCTTTCATGCGCCTTTCGGCCGGGTTGCATTACATCAGTGGTGCGCGTGTGGCTCAGCGAGAACTGGGTTTCGCGCATTTCAAGTATCACGCGGGATTTCATGCGAAGGCACAGGCCGAAGTCGCGCGCGGTGAGCATTTCAACAACGCTGAAGAATACCGGAGATATCTGGCATTACAGGCCGAGGGCGGGCTCTGTCTCTTTCGTCCGAATGTTTCGGTGCGATTGGAAGATTGCCCTGAACTGCGCGCGATCTGCATGCCGCAGGCGGTCGCGGCGTGCGGCTCTGAGGCACTTGCCGCGGGCGCGTGAGCCGGGGGGGCAACATGGCTGCGTCTTGCCTGCGATCTGACCGAAACACCGCGCCAGTTGCGGCCCCGCCTGGCACAAGGCGGGCGCGAATGCGCTGCGCGGACGAAGATGAATATGCAGAGCGCTTGCGGCGCGTCAATTCGGGCGGTTCTGTCAGGCGCACAGAAGCTCGAAACCCGGAGGGATGCTGTTCCTTCCGTCCAGGACCAGATCGGCCATGATTTCAGACAGGGCAGGGGCCATGGCAAAGCCGATCTTGAAGCCGCCGTTGAAAACGAAGTGTTCGGGGCGTCCTGGCCATACGCCGATCAGCGGGGCGCGCGACATCGCACGCGGGCGCACCCCGGCCCAGCGCGTCAATTCCGGGGCATTGCGCAGCGCAGGGCAGAGCGCGCGGGCTTTTTCCAGAAGGATATCGCATTGCGTGTCCGTTTGCGCGGGATCGTCGAAATCGCGTTCGCTGGTAGAGCCGATGGCGATTGTTCCATCAGCATGGGGCACGATATGCAGACCCTCGGCAAAGATCTGTGGCGCATCGGGCGCGGCATGGCGCAACAGCAGCGACTGGCCCTTCACGCCTGCGCCCATCGCGCGCCCCAGATCCGCCGAGAGCGCTTCGAGCCCTTCATAGCCGGTCGCCCAGACCACGCGCCCGCGCTCTGGTGGCGTGTCACCTCTCTCGATCCGCGCTCCGAGATGCTCGAGCGCCGCCACCAGTGCGGCGCAGGCACGGCGGGGATGCAGGCGGGCGCTGAGCGTGTCGTGAACGACCCAGCCCGAGGGCGCCTCCAGCGCCAGCCCTGGCGCAGCCTCGGCGGGCATGACCTGCCACGCGGCAAAGCCCTGCCACAGATCGCAGGCTTGCGCGGCGCGGGCATGGGCCAGATCAAGCTTGTCCTCAGTCAAGGGCTGCACCCGGCCCAGCCGTGCATAGCCCGGATCGACGCCGCCGCAGGCTGCGACATCGGCCCAGAATGCCCCTGCGCCCCGCAGCGCGTCGAATTGCATCGCTTTCTTGGGGTTCCAGTTTTCCGGCACATGGGGGGCCAGCGCACCGACCAGGCCGCCGCTCGACCCCGCGCCCGGCGCGCGCTTCTCCATCACGCGCACAAAAGCCCCGCGCCGTGCCGCGACAAAGGCCAGCGCCAGCCCGAAAACACCTGCGCCCATGATCGTCAGATCGGCCATTGTCATTTCCTCCACGTCCCGGCAAGACTTACTGAACATGTGACATATAGCGGGCGAAGATGCACGACCAGCATGCGC
>SKIM01000182.1 GCA_007116445.1 Natronohydrobacter sp. | reverse complement strand
CGCGGGCCGTGTGGTGGCGATGGATCTGGGCCAGATCGATCTGGCCATCGAAAATGGCTCTTACGCGCAAACCCCAACGCTTCTGTCCTTCGCGGAAAAGCTCCGCGCGTCCAAGGGCACGGCGCATCTCTTTTCGGTGATTTCCGATGGCGGTGTCCATGGTCATCTGGTCCATTTGCAGGCCACGATCGCGGCGCTGGGCGGCTTGGGTGTGCCCGTGGTGATCCATGCGATCACCGACGGGCGTGATGTCGCGCCGAAATCCGCGGCCGGCTACTTGCGCGACCTGGCCCCGCATCTGGGCGACACTGTGCGCATCGGCACGGTGATCGGGCGCTACTGGGCGATGGATCGCGACAACCGCTGGGATCGCGTCGCGCGCGCCTATGAGGCCATCGTGCGGGGCGACGGCGCGCGGGCCCCCAGCGCAGAGGAGGCCGTGGCCGCAGCCTATGCGCGCGGCGAAACTGATGAATTCATCGCGCCCACTGTGCTCGATGGCTATGCGGGCGTGAAGCCGGGGGACGGGCTGTTTTGCCTGAATTTCCGCGCCGACCGCGCCCGCGAGATCCTCGCCGCGCTTGCTGCGCCCAGTTTCAATGGCTTCGCGCGCGGGCAGGCCCCGGACTGGTCGGAATGCCTCGGAATGGTCGAATATTCCGACGCGCATAACGCCTTCATGGCGACGGTCTTTCCCAAACGCGCCATCCCCAACACGCTGGGCGCCTGGGTCGCGGCGCATGGCCTGCGCCAGTTCCGCCTGGCTGAAACCGAGAAATATCCGCATGTGACCTTCTTCCTCAATGGTGGCAAGGAAGACCCTGAGCCCGGCGAGGATCGCCACATGCCTGCCAGCCCGAAGGTCGCGACCTATGACCTGCAGCCCGAAATGGCCGCGCCCGAAGTGGGCGCAAAACTCGTCGAGGTGATCGGGCAGGGCTATGATCTGATCGTGGTGAATTTCGCCAATCCCGATATGGTGGGCCATACGGGCGACCTGAACGCGGCCTGCCGCGCCGTGGAAGCGGTTGATCAGGCGCTGGGCCAGGCGCTTGTGGCGCTGGAACAGGCCGGGGGGGCGATGCTTCTGACGGCAGATCACGGCAATTGCGAAACCATGATCGACCCTGTGACGGGCGGCGCGCACACGGCCCACACGCTCAATCCGGTGCCTGTCGCCTTGATCGGCGGGCCAGCAGGGGCGGGTCTGCGCGACGGGCGGCTGGCCGATGTCGCGCCTACGCTGCTGGCACTGATGGGCCTGGCCCAGCCGCCCGAGATGACAGGGCGCAGCCTGCTGGTCGGGCCATGAGCGCCACGCGCACATTGGCATTTGTTGCGGCGCTGGCCTGTACGACGCCCGCGCAGGCAGACCCGGCCGAGCGCGCCATGACAGCTGCCCGCGCGCTTGAGGCGGCGACCGCGGCGATGCAGCAGGCGCAGGGCGGGCGCGACCAGATCGCCGCGCTCAGCCAGACGATTCTGGCCTATGAGGACGGTATGGTCAGCCTGCGCGACGGTCTGCGCGACGCGCAGCTGCGCGAAGCGGCGCTGATGCGGCAATTCACTTCGGATGGTGAAACCATGGCGCGGCTCCTCAGCCTGTTGATGGCGACCGAGCGTGTCGATGCCAATCTGGCGCTGGTCCATCCGCGTGGCGCGTTGGCAACGGCGCGGGCGGGCATGCTCCTGGGCGATGTCGCAACCCCGCTCGTGCGCGACGTCGCAGCGCTGCGCGAGGCGCTGGACGATCTGCGCGCGCTGCGCCGGGCGCGGCAATTCGGCTATCTGGCGCTTGAACAGGGGCTGGCCGCCGCGCAGGACGCGCGGGTCGCCCTGGCACAGGCCGTGTCGGATCGCGGGCCATTGCCCAAGCGGCTGGTCGATGATCCCGACCAGTTGGCCATGCTGGCGCTCACAGCCGAAACGCTCGATGATTTCGCGCAGGAATTGCGTCAGGCCCCGCCGATGAATGAGGCCCAGAGCACGGTCAGTTTCGCCTCTGCACGCGGCACTCTGGCCCTGCCGGTCCGCGCGAGTTTGCTGCATGGCTTCAACCAGCCTGACGCGGCGGGGATCGTGCGGCAGGGGCTGGTTCTCGCCACAGCACCCGAAGCGCTTGTCACTGCGCCCTGGGCTGCGACAGTGCGCTATGCCGGCCCGCTGGCAGGGCAGGGCGAGGTGATCATTCTGGAGCCGGATGAGGCCATGCTGATCGTGCTGGTTGGCCTGGGCGAAATCTTCGTGACGACGGGCGAGATTGTGCCGCTCGGGGCCCCGCTGGGAAAGATGCCACAAGTCACAGTTTCTTCAGCAACAACTGGTATCCGTCCGCAAACACTCTATCTTGAGTTACGAGAGAACACATACCCCATTGACCCGGAGCCATGGTTCGCTTTCACTGGGGGGCAATGACTCGGGTGGTCGTGGCGACATGGCACGCGCGGCGCCCAATTATAGGATGAGCCGATGCAGAAAATCGTGATGGCAGGGATTGCGGGGGTGATGGGCGGCGCAGTGATCGCCACGCAACTCGCAGGGCCGCTGCTGGCGCAGGAACGCAGCAACATGACCTCGGTCTATGAACAGCTGGACCTGTTCGGCAATGTCTTCGAGCGTGTGCGCAACCATTACGTCGATGAAGTGGATGCCGCCCGGCTGATCGAAGCGGCGATCAACGGCATGCTCAACTCGCTTGATCCGCATTCGGGCTTCATGCCGCCCGAAGATTTCGACGATATGCGCACTCAGACGCGCGGATCTTTCGGTGGGCTGGGTATCGAGGTCACGCAGGAAGACGGGTTCATCAAGGTGGTCACGCCCATGGATGATACCCCCGCGGACAAGGCCGGGGTCGAGCCGGGCGACACCATCACCCATGTTGACGGTGAATCCGTTCTGGGCCTGACGCTCAGCCAGGCGGTGGACATGATGCGCGGGCCTGTCGGCTCTGAAATCATCATCACAGTCGTGCGCGAAGGCGTGTCCGAACCCTTTGATCTGTCGATCATCCGCGACACGATCCGCTTGCAGGCCGTGCGCGTCCGTGTCGAAGATGATATCGTCGTGCTGCGCCTGACGACATTCAACGAACAGACATTCCCCAATCTGCGCGACGGGTTGCGTGACGCGATCGAGGAGCTCGGCGGGATCGACAATCTCGGTGGGGTGGTGCTGGATATGCGCAACAATCCCGGCGGTCTGCTGACCCAGGCGATCCGCGTCACGGATGCGTTTCTGGAACAGGGCGAGATCGTCTCGACCCGTGGCCGCGATGAAAGTGCGGGCGAGCGGTTCAACGCGCAGCCCGGCGACCTGATCGACGGGCGCCCGATGGTCGTCCTGATCAATAGCGGTTCGGCCTCGGCCTCCGAGATCGTGGCAGGCGCGCTGCAGGACCATCGCCGCGCGATCGTCGTGGGGACGCGCAGCTTCGGCAAAGGGTCAGTGCAGACTGTCATGCCGCTGGGCGGGGATGGCGCGATCCGGCTGACGACCTCGCTTTATTATACGCCGTCAGGGCGCTCGATTCAGGCTTTGGGCGTTTCGCCCGACATCATCGTCGAACAGCCCCGCCGCCAGCCTGTGGTCGAGGATGAAGACAGCGCCAGCACGCCACGCAGCCGGTCAGAAAATGATCTGCGCGGCCGGCTCGATAATCGCGACCTGTCCGAAGACCAGCGCCGTCAGATGGAAGAAGAACAGCGCAGCGCCGAAGACGTGGCGCGGCTGCGGCAGGAAGATTACCAACTGGCCTTCGCGCTGGATCTCCTGCGCGGGCTGTCCGTGATGAATGGCAGGTGATGACACCCGAACAGATCACCGATCTGCCCTATCGGCCTTGCGTGGGGATCATGCTGATCAACCCGCAGGGCCTGATCTTTGCGGCGCAGCGCCTCGACAGCACGGCCGACGCTCCGGCCTGGCAGATGCCGCAGGGCGGGATTGATCCGGGCGAGACTCCCGGTCTGGCCGCGCTGCGGGAGTTGGAAGAAGAGATCAGCGTCCCGCCAGCACTGGTCGCGCCCCTGTCCGAGAGCCGCGAGTGGCTGGCCTATGATCTGCCGGTCGAGATGGTGCCGCGGATGTGGGGCGGCCGCTTCCGGGGACAGAAGCAACGCTGGTTCCTGATGCGCTATCTGGGTCAGGACAACCAGATCGATCTGGCGACGGCCGAGCCGGAATTTTGCGACTGGCGCTGGATCGGCGCGGCCGAGATGCTGGATGCGATTGTGCCGTTCAAACGCGCGATTTATGCCCAGGTGATCGAGGAATTTCGCGACTGGCTGGCCTGAGCGCGCGCATTGCCCCTGTAAATCAAGCGCATTTGTGGCTATATGGCGCTGGTACGCCCCAAATCCCGCAGAGAGAGCCGATGCCCGCACAAGCCCCCATCACGCAGGATGTCCTGACCCTGCCGCGCAAATTGCCCGAGGGTGGCAAGCTCAATCTGGTGGGCCTGACCCGCGCGGGGCTGGCCGAGGCGCTGATCGCCCATGGCACGCCCGAGCGGCAGGCGAAGATGCGTGTGGGCCAGATCTGGCAATGGATCTATCACTGGGGCGTGCAGGATTTCGCCGCGATGACCAATCTCGCCAAAGCCTATCGCGCCGAGTTGGCCGAGCATTTCGAGATCGCGCGGCCCGAGATCGTCACGCGGCAGATCTCGGAGGATGGCACGCGCAAATACCTGCTGCGGATCGCTGGCGGGCATGAGGTCGAGGCCGTCTACATACCTGAAGAAAACCGTGGAACGCTCTGTATTTCCTCGCAAGTTGGCTGCACGCTGACCTGTTCTTTCTGCCATACGGGCACGCAGAAACTGGTGCGTAATCTGACCGCGGCGGAAATTGTCGGTCAGGTTCTGGTCGCGCGCGATGATCTGGGCGAGTGGCCCCAGCCCGGCGCGCCCAAGGATGAGACGCGGCTGGTCAGCAATGTCGTGCTGATGGGCATGGGCGAGCCGCTCTATAATTTCGACAATGTGCGCGACGCGATGAAGGTCGTGATGGATGGCGAAGGCCTGTCGATCTCGCGGCGCCGCATCACGCTGTCCACCTCGGGCGTGGTGCCGGAAATCGCACGCACGGCCAGTGAGATCGGCTGCCTGCTGGCGGTCAGTTTCCATGCGACGACCGACGAAGTGCGCGACCGGCTGGTGCCGATTAATAAACGGTGGAATATCAAGACCTTGCTCGATGCGCTGCGCGAATATCCGCGTCTGTCCAATTCCGAGCGGATCACGTTTGAATATGTCATGCTGAAGGATGTCAATGACAGCGACGCTGATGCCCGTCGGCTGGTCAAGCTGATCGCGGGCATTCCGGCGAAGATCAATCTGATCCCCTTCAACGAATGGCCGGGCGCGCCCTATCAGCGCTCGGACTGGGCGCGGATCGAGGCCTTTGCCGATATCGTCCACAAGGCGGGCTATGCCAGCCCCATCCGCACCCCGCGTGGCGAGGATATCATGGCCGCCTGCGGTCAGCTGAAATCCGCGACCGAGCGCGGGCGCTTGTCGCGCGCGGAAATCGCCGCGCAGACCGGGGGCTGATCGGGTGCCTGTCGTGCTGCTGATCGTCCTGGGCGCGCTGGCCGGGGTTCTGGCGACCCGGCTGATGCGCATGGACACGGATCTGCCAACGGCCATGGTCGTGGGGGTTCTGGGGGCCGTGGTCGGGGGGCTGGGCTTTCGCTTCATCATGACATCGGCCAGTTGGGTGGGGGCCTTTGTGCTGGCGCTTCTGGGGTCGCTGGCATTGCTCTGGGTCTGGCAAAAATATCAGGACCGATGAGCGCCGCCTGCTATTCGCCGGGCCGCTTCAGACTGAACACTTCATCAACCACCGCATAATCACGATAGCCGCAGCGCGCGAGCGGGCGAAAGCGCGTGATATCAAACTGCCCCTCGCGCAAGCAATCATCGCGCATATGCACGCCCACCACTTCGCCCACTACCAGAAAATTCGCCTCACCCGCCAATGTCACGATCTGCGTCATGCGACATTCCAGCGCTGCAGGCGCATCCGCCACACGCGCGGCATCGATCATGCGGCAGGCGTCGCGCGCAAGCCCGGCATGACCGAACTCGTCTACATCGCGCGGCCAAGGCCCGGATGTGGCATTCATCGCATCGCGCGCGGCATATTCGACGATATTGACGCAGAACACACCCGTTTCGCGGATATTGGCGACCGAATCCTTGGTGTCGCCGCGATCCGCCTTGGCACTGGTCGAGGCGAACATGACCTGCGGCGGCACATAGGCCACCGCGTTGAAGAAGGAATAAGGCG
>SKIM01000242.1 GCA_007116445.1 Natronohydrobacter sp. | reverse complement strand
GGGGGCGTCATGCGCTGACCTCAATGCTGGCAAAGGGGCCAGGCCCGAACATATCCGAGACTTGCGCAACCTCGATGACGAAACTCTGCGCCGCCCCATCCGCGGCGCGCATCCCGGCAGTATAGGTCCATTCCGTCGCTCCAAGCTCCACCGCGCGCAGGACCGTCCCGCCACTGCGGACGCGCAGCATATAGCGCTCGAAGGCCTCCGACAGCGGCACTTCGGCCACGGTCCAACTGTCGCCGCCGATCCGCGTGCGTCGGATCCAGCGCAGTTCCAGATCTCCGGCGGCGTCAAACGCGCCTTGAAGATGCGCAACCCGATATGGCCTGAGCCCGACCCCCCGGAACTCTGCCTCAAGATCGATCTGCGCAGGATCGGCCAGAGGACGGCTGGCAGGCCCGACCCGGTAACTGCGCGCCAGCCCCAATGCGTCGAGCGGCACCGACAGCGTCTCGACCGCCGCATCAATGGCGACCACCACTGCGCCCGGCAGCCATGTCGCGGGCATGATCCCATCAGTGCCGAACTGCCCCCGCAAGCGATGGCTGAGCTCATACACCCCCGGCTCGATCAGCTGCGCCTCGGCAAATTGAAACAGTTCCCAATCGTTACCCAGCCCGATGGCCATCAGATTGGCCCCGCCCAGCACCTGTTCGGGCGCGACCGTATCGAGCCTGCCCGACACCATCCGCACCCGCAGTGCGGCGCCACGGTCCCAGATGCCCGATTGTGCTGCCTCAAGCGGGCTTTCCGTCACGCCCAGTGCGGCCGGACGCTCCAGCAAGGCATCGAGGTCGAACTGGCCCGGTGCGGGCTGGTGATGCACGCTCACCAGGCCTGGCCAGGCGCGCGCGCTGGCCGCGATCCGAGGATGATGCGCAACTTCGTCGCCGCTGATCATCGGTAGGTCCAGAAACACAGGCCGCACCGGCGCAGGCGCCTGGAAGTTCAGCAGCGCCGTGCCCGCGCGCTCCGTTTCGCCCCAATCATAGACGATATCCTCGACCCGCGTCGCCTCGAACGCGCGCCCGCCCGCCAGCGTGGCGCGGTCGATGCGCCACATCCCTGCCCCCTCGCCCAGATCAAGCGCCACTACATCGCCCGCGCCAATATCGCGCGACGGCGGCAACCGGAAGCGCAGCGTGTCACGCGCCACCCGCGCCTGCGCCAGCCAGCGTTCGGCGATCAGCACAGCCTCGCCTTCGGAGAACACCAGCGGCAGCTCCGAACCCGATGCCCGCTCTGCCGAAGCATCGGGAAAGGTCGCTTCGGCCACGCGCAGGTCAAAATCCGCACCTTCCTCGATATAGCCCAGCCGCACACGGCCCGCGCCTTCTGCCTCTGGCGCACGGATAAACGTCACATCGCCGCCGTCGCTGCGACCCAGATCATCGCGGCCAAGAGCGGCCACCGGACGGCCATTACGCATCTGGAAGATCAGCCGTCCCTCGCGCTCGACCGCTTCCACGCCATAAGCCAGCATCAGCGCCTGCAACATCGCGCGCGGGGCCTCGGTCGAGGCCATGGCAAAACCGCGCACCACCCCATAGACGCGGCTGACATCGACATCCATCACCCCCGCCCGCGCACAGATCGTCGCGATCAGCGCGTCTAGCGGCTGGCTCGTGGCCCGGCCCGTGATCCAATGCCCGCGCAACCAGTTCGCGCCGTCATCCCACAGCGCCTGATTGCCCGGAAACCAAGGGTAAGGCCGCGCATCCCAGGCCCAGGCATGGGCGCGGGACATATCGACCATCGGGCCGTCATAAAGCTCCGAGACAGGGTTATTCGCAGGGTCCGCCCAATACTCATTGACTGCACGGAAATACTGCATCTGGATCGCGTCATCGCGCCAGCCACGCGAGAAATAGGGCACGAAGCTCTCCGAGGATTTTGGATCGAGAAAGACATTGGGCTGGTTGGTGCCCCGGTCGATGGCCGCGCAGCCGTATTCCGTGAACCAGAAGGGCTTGGAGCGCGGCTCCCACGCGGTCGGTTCTTCGGAGCGCACGCCCCCTATGCGGTCATGATGATCGTTTTCCCACCAACTGCGCAGATCCTTGGTGCGGAAAATCCAGTCCTCGCCCCATTCGCTGTCATCGACGATGGGGGTCCGGCGTTGTTCCTCGCGGTCGAGCGCTGTGGCGTAGAACCAGTCGTGGCCCTCGCCGCCCACGACATTCGATTTCAGATAGTCGAGGTTGTAAATATCACCCCAATGCGCGTCGAGATGATCCGTGCCATCGCGCCAGTCGGATAGCGGCATGTAATTGTCGATGCCGATGAAATCGATATTTGCATCTGCCCAGAGTGGATCGAGATGGAAAAACCGATCCCCCTGCGCTGTGATATAGCCGAAATATTCCGACCAGTCAGCGGCATAGGTGATCTTCGTGTCCGGCCCCAGAATGGCGCGCACATCGGCGGCCAGCGCGATCAGCGCGGCCACAGCCGGGAAACTGTTGTTCTCGCCGCGGATCTGCGTCAGCCCGCGCATTTCCGAGCCGATGCAGAACGCATCGACCCCACCCGCCGCCGCACAGAGCGCCGCCTGATGCAGAATGAAACGCCGGTAGCGCCATTCCTGCGGGCCGGAATAACTGACGCTACCGGGCGATATGGTGAAATCACTGGCCTGCGCGGTGCCGAAAAACGCCGCGACCTCAGCCGCGGCCTGCGCGGTCGCGTCCGTGCTGCCCGCCACGCCGGGGGCTTTCTGCGTGGTGATGCGCCCGCGCCAGGGCAGGACGGGCTGACTCTCGGCATCCGACCACGGGTCGGGCAGGTCATTACCTGGCAGGATTTCCATCAGGATGAACGGGTAATAGACGACGGCCTGCCCGCGCGCATTGAGTGCGGCAATCGCCTCGATCACAGACGCATCAGAGGGTGTGCCGCCATAGGTGATCCCGTCACCAAGCCGCGCGATCTCGGGGGTGTCGATGGCAGGGCGACCCGCGACGGACCAGGGCTGCGCAGGCGCGAAACGATCTGCAAATTCGACCTTCGGCTCGATTTCGCACCCCCCCGCCCGCAGGTCCGAGCCGAACCAGGACACGATCAGAAGGCTCGATCCACAATTCGGTAATTCGCGCACCAGCGCGTCCAGCGCCGAGTCGAGATCGCTCTGACCGGTCGGTGCGTTGAGGTTCATCGGCACGTCCGCCGTATTGGTCACGCGCGCCCGCAATGTAGGTTCAGATCCGCCGCCGCCATCCGTCGCCGCGTTGTAGCTGCGCGCATAGATCGGCGTTGTCGCCAGCGCGAAATCGCCCGAACCGGGCATCAGCGCCACGGCCTGAACATGATCGGCCAAAGTCTGGGGCGCGTCTCCCTCAACCGCGCGCAGCACCTCGAAGCTCAGCTGAGGCACGCGATTACCAAATTCGCCCAAGGGCAGATCCTCGATCACCACATAGGCGATCCCGCGATAGGCCGGGGCCTGGCCTGCGCCCTCGATGGCTTCGATCAGCGGATCGGGAAGCTGGTCTTCATCGCCATGATAAATGCGCAGATTCAGATCCGCTGGCGTGATTTCCTGACCATCTGCCCAGATCCGGCCCACACCCAGGATCGGGCCTTCGCACAGCGCCACGGCCAGTGAGATCGAATAGCTGAATTCGCGCACCTTGGGTCGCTGGACGATCTTGCCACCGCCGCCGGATGTGCGCACCGACTCAAGGAAATCCGACGCCCAGATGACCTGTCCGCCGACGCGCATGCGCCCCCAGACCAGCGCCACGGGCGCGCCTTCGGTCGCGCCGGTCATGCGCAGCCGCTCGATCCGGCCCGTCTCGATCACTTGCGATCCGCCGCCCATCAGCCGCTGGTCGATCAGCCGCCCCACGGTCGCGCCGACCGCGCGCCCGATGACCAGCCCCGACAGGCCCAGCACCGCGCCCCCGAAGCTGGAGCCGACCGCCGCGCCCACTGCAGAAAGAACCAAGGTTGCCATCATGTCACTCCATTTCAGTCATAAGCGGCGGGAAGTCGAAGCGCGCCACGATGCGGCGCGCCCAGGGGGCCGAGAGCGGGGCCTCGATCACGCCAGCGCGCGGGCAGGTATGGATAAACCCGCGCCCGGCGCGGGTCTGGATGCCAAGATGTTTTGCCAGGGCGCGCGGTTGCAGCCGGAACAGCAGAAGCTGCCCGTCCGCAGGCGCCGTCGCGGGCAGGAAGTGGCGCGCAAGACCCTGCCAAAGTCGTTCTTCAGGGCCGGTTTCGGACCAATGCGGCGCGTAATCCGGCAGGGCCTGCATCTCGCGCCCGTAGCGTGTGCGCCAGATGCCGAAGATCAGGCCCAGACAATCCGCCCCTGCCCCCAGCGCGCTGGCGCGATGGTGATAGGGCGTGCCGATCCACGCGCGCGCGAGCGCCACCACATCGCCCATCAGCGCCGCTTTCCGCCTTGATTGGGCGCACCCGCCTTGGGGTAGCTCGTCAGCCAATCTTCGCCCGGAATATGCGGGAAACCACGGAAATTCAGAAGGTTGTTGAATTTCATCCGGCAAGTGCCCGCCTGTTTGTCGCATCCCACCTCAAGCCGCAGCACGTCACCGGGCGCGAGATCCGCGCGCAGGCTGTCCCAGAGCGTGATCTCGCGCATCTCATCGCGAACCCGGTCATCACGGATCTGGGCGACCAGACCTTCCGCCGCGCCCGAGAGCACCACCACGCGCCCGCCTGCGAACCAGCCCGGCGCGACCGTCTCGATGGGCGCAAAGCGGAGCTGCGCAGGCTCTGCGCGCTGCGCGGCCAGCGGCACTTCCGCCGAGAAACCGGGTGTATTGAGGTCGAAGCGGCAGGCCGTATCGCCCAGACTGGCCGCGCAGGCCGCGTGATAGATGCGCCCGCCCGGCTGGCCCAGCGGCTCTGACAGGCCACGCAGTTCGGTGCGGAACGCCCCGCCTGCGCGGGTGATCTCGCCCAGAGTGCCGCGAAAGATCACACGGCGCTGATCGGGCGCGGCCCAGTTGACCTCCCAGATCACCAGCGCGGCGCCATCATAGCGGCCCGCCATGATATCAGCCTCACGCAGCCCTGCGTCCCGCAGCGCGCCGACAGCCTCGGAATTATCGACGGCGAGCCCCGTGACCTGCTCCAGCGCGCGCGCAGTCAGCCCCGAATCAGCACGGAACGTAACCCCGTCGAATGTCAGGTCGCGATCATGGTCCGTGAAGCCGAGCGTCAGCCCGTCACGCCGCGTCAGCGCCCAGGCGCGCGCGATGGTGGTGGCGCCAGTGGAAAGATGTTGCGCAAGGCTCACAGCCGCACCTCCACGACCGGAACCTTGGGCAATTGCCCGGCGCGGAAACTCGCGACCGAGATCTGGATCAGATCCGTATCGAAGCGCACCGGCACGTCGAATTCATACCCGGCCTGCACTTCCGCGCCGACATCGGGGGCGCGCTCGAAGGTGATGACGCCGGTCGTGACATCCACCTCGAAGTCGATCCCAGCGATCTTTTCATCAGCGCGCAACCCTGCGACGACGGTGCCCGCGACGGGCTTCAGGATATCGCGGAAATAGGTCTGCGCGCCGGACGCATAGGCTTTGCGTAGCTGGAAACTGCGCGTCTGCCCGTCACCGATGGCAATGACCTGATCGAAAGGCGAGATGGGACTGGAGGCGGGGGCAGAGCGGTAATCGCCCCAATCCTTCCAGCGAAAGCCATGCAGCATGCCCTGACGGGCCTCGAAAAAGGCGATCATCACTTCCAGATCATCCAGCGCGCGCAGGCCCGTGCCTGCGTCATAGCGCCGGCGCGAGGCCTGCCAAGGCGTGTTGCGCTCTTCAAAGCCATTGGCCAGCTCGACGATCTCGGTGCGCCGTTCCGGCCCGCCGAGCGCGCCGAAGCTCAGTTGGGCGGGAAAGCGGATTTCATGAAATGCCATTGGCGTTATCCCTCTCAGCGGTTGCGATTGCCCTGCGCCAGAAGGCGGCTCATCTGGGCTGCGATCTGGGTTTGCGACCGCTCGAACCCCGCGACATCGGGCGTCGAGATGTTGAAGGTCACATTGACCGGCTGCCCGCCCCCGCCCGCGCGCACGCCAAGGCTTCCGTCAGGGCCGCGTGCAAGCGGCATGATCGCCTCTGGCCCCGCCTCGCCCATCAGCCCGGTGCCGCCGCGCATCGGAAAGGCCGTGGCCTGACTGACGACACCGCCCTTGGCGAAAGGCATCACCCGCCCCGCGCCAAAAGCCCCGCCCTGCGCAAAAGGCATGACCGACCCCATGACACCCGCAAGCCCCTGCGCCAGCGCGCCGCCAAAGGCGTTCTGCACCGGGCGCATGGC
>SKIM01000004.1 GCA_007116445.1 Natronohydrobacter sp. | reverse complement strand
GAAACTGCTGGGGCAGCGCCTCATGGCAAGGGACTTCGACCGACAGGTCGCGGAGCTCCAGGTCCGTATCATTCGCCATTGTCGCTCGGACCAATGGCGCGACACGGCTCATTTCTGAACGCCTACACCGCGCTCGGAATCCCTGTCACAGAGCCCGTGGGATAGGTCTGTCCGGGGAAAGGGGAACCCCGGCCATCAGCAGATTTGTGCAACAGAGCACGCTCAACCCTGATCTGATCCTCGCCTCAGAGAGCTCGAGGCCTGCGGAAACGGTGCAGATCAGAATGAGTGCCATAGGTGGTTGCTTCCAGCCCGATCAAGAGAACCCAGTCGCGCATGATCCGGGCGTACTGGCGTGTCGATAAGTGCGGGCTTGCATGAACACGGCTGGGACAAAGATTGTCGCAACCGATCATTTCGGGATCCATGATCCAACGCTCCACCGATAATCGCGTGGTTTCCGTGATCTCATCGCGCGCGGCCTTGATGCGGCTCATCTTCCCGTTGTGGCGGTGAGTCAGGTCTTCCATCGGCTTTTCCTTGACAGCGACATCACGACATGAGCACAAAGCTGAAGCTGGTGCCTGCCTAGCAGGTGAAAAGGGAATGCGCGACGTTGCTTAGTCAACCCGAACGCAGCCGCCCCCGCGACCGTGACCGGAGAGGTCGCCCAATGCCACTGGCCTATTTGAGGCCGGGAAGGCGGGACGACCGCAGAGGGAAACCTCGGGATCCGCAAGCCGGGAGACCTGCCAGCAAATAAGCCGCCCTGTCATGGGGCAAATCAATCAGCGGGGTGGCTGGTTGGGCTGGTTACCGGTCAAGCGCCTGCGTCCGGTCCTGCCTGCGCATCCCGCCATTTGCCGCGCGACGGGAGGTCGTGCAGGAAGGATGAGGACGAATGCAATCCAGAAGTTTTCTGGCGGGCGCGACGCTTGCTGTCGGGTCTTATGTGCTCGCGGCGGGCGTCGTGGCCTACGCGCTCCCCGGTGCGACCACCAGCGCGCCTCTTTTGCACGCAGATCGTCAAGCGCATGACCATCCGCATGGTCACGGGCATTCCCATGGGCACGCTCATTTTGACCCAGATCAGGCCGAACAACTGACAGGCCCTTTTGGCGCGCATGGTGACCGCCACCCGCCCGCGCAGGTCTTCGCAACCGCCGAGGATGGGCTGACCGAGCGTCGTCGCCGCTCCATGAGCGCCAAGTCAGGACATTTCCGTGCGCTGTCCGCGACGCTGCTATCGGAAGCCGGGGGCGACGACATTGTGCAGATCCATGCCGATGCGCTTGCGCTTCTGGGCAGCCAGATCGACCGCCTCTTCGAGATCGCCTCGCCTGCGCCTGACGGCGCGGCGGGTGCGCTGCCCGCAATCTGGGACGCGCCCGAACGCTTCGCGCTCTACACCGCGGCCTTTGCCGATGAGGCCGCCCGTTTCGCGCAGACTGTTCGCGATGGGGGCGATCTGGTCAACGGCTTGCACGACCTGCGCTACTACTGCGTGGCCTGCCATGCCGATTTCCGTCAACGCTGAACTTGATATTGTAGGACCCCAACGCATGCCACGTTTCCTGATCCTGCCCGCTCTCTTGCTGGCCAGCCCCGCATTGGCCCACCATCCTCTGGGGGGCGAGGCCCCGCAGACCCTGTTTCACGGTCTCATTTCGGGGCTTGCGCATCCTGTGATCGGCCTCGACCATCTGGCCATTATCGTACTGATCGGGCTGGCTGCGGCCTTTGCCGGTCGCGCCATTGCTGCGCCCTTTGCATTCATCGCCGCGACGTTGGTCGGAACCGCACTGCATCTGGGCGGTGTGATCCTTCCCTTGGCTGAACTGGTCATCGCAGCTTCGGTCGTAGTGCTGGGCGCGCTTCTGGTGCTGGGGCGGCAGGTTGCAGGGCCTGCCGCGCTGGCAGGCTTCGCAGTTGCTGGGCTATTCCATGGCTGGGGATACGGCGAGGCCGTGATCGGCGCGACGCCGCTGCCGATCTTTGCCTATCTGTTGGGCTTCGGTCTGATCCAGCTCGTGATCCTCACCGCGGTGGCCAAGCTTGCAGGCCGAATGCTGGAACAGACGCAAAGCCAGATACAGGCCAGAGTCGCCGCAGCGGTCTGTCTGGGTGCGGGCCTCGTCTTCTTCGTCGAGACACTCGAACACATGATCCTGAGCTGATCTGCTGTGGCCAAAGGAGCGGCGCCGCGTGGTGCCGCTCCTGTTTTTCCAACTCAACGGGACACACATGGACACACCTTTTGTCGAGCTTCTCGTCTGCACTTCCTGCCGGGGTGAGCAGGCCCATGACGACGCCACCGAGCGCCCCGGCACCACGTTGATGCAGCGCCTGCAAGCGGCGATGCCCGAAGCGATACGCATCACGCCAGTCGCGTGTTTTTCGAATTGTTCGCAAGGCTGCACCATCGCACTGCGCGGGTCGGGGCGCTGGACCTATGTCTACGGCCGCCTGAACGCGGAAAGCGACATCGCACCACTGATCGAAGGGGCCGTGAAATACGCTGCCACGCCTGACGGCATCGTGCCATGGCGCGAACGCCCAGAACATTTCCGCAAGAATTGCATCGCCCGCATTCCCCCAATCGAAGGGTTTTCTTCATGAGCACGCTTGAGAAACTTCCTGTCACTGTGATCACCGGCTTTCTGGGCTCGGGCAAGACCACACTGATCAGCCATCTGCTGCGTAATCCCGGCGGGCGGCGGCTGGCGGTGGTCGTGAATGAATTCGGAGAAGTCGGGGTCGATGGCGAGATCCTGCGCGGCTGCGCCCTGCCAGACTGCCCCGAGGAAAACATCGTTGAACTCGCCAATGGCTGCATCTGCTGCACTGTCGCGGATGATTTCATCCCCACGATTGAGGCGCTGATGAAGCTTGACCCGCGCCCCGATCACATCCTGATCGAGACTTCGGGCCTCGCACTGCCCAAGCCATTGCTGCAGGCGTTTGACTGGCCCGCGATACGCTCGCAAATCACAGTCGATGGGGTGATCGCGCTCGCGGATGCCGAGGCGGTAGCCGCAGGGCGCTTCGCGCCGGATGTTGCCGCCGTGGACCGGCAGCGTGCCGCCGATGAAAGCCTCGATCACGAAACCCCGCTCTCGGAGGTCTTCGAGGATCAGATCGCCTGCGCCGATCTGGTGCTGTTGACCAAGCCCGATCTGGCCGGGGTCGAGGGCGTCGCGAAAGCGCGCGCGGTGATCGCGGCAGAGGCCCCGCGCTCCCTGCCCGTGGTCGAGGTCGCGGAGGGCGTGGTGGATACGCGTGTCATTCTTGGATTGGGGGCAGCTGCAGAAGATGATCTGACCGCCCGACCGAGCCACCATGACGGCCATCATGACCATGAACACGAGGATTTCGACAGTGTCGTGATCGACCTGCCCGAAATCAGCGACCCGGCAGAACTCGCCACCCGGATCGAGCGTCTGGCGCAGGAACACCGCATTTTGCGCGTGAAGGGCCATGCGGCAGTTGCAGGCAAGCCGATGCGGCTTCTGGTGCAGGCCGTTGGCGCGCGGGTGCGCCACCAGTTTGACCGGCCTTGGCGCGCAGATGAGCCGCGCAGGGGGCGTCTGGTGGTGATCGCCGAGCATGATGATATCGATCTGGCTGCGATCCGTGCAATCTTGTTGCCAGACGCAGCGCCAGCACAGTAAGCGGCCTCTCATGCATGTGATCTTCCGCGAAAGCCACGGTCTGGATGAGACCGACACCCCCACTGATCTGGGGCAATCTCCGGCGGATCTGGTGGTGCTGTCTTTCTCGGACAGTGATCTCGGGGCGTTTGCGGCAGGCTGGCACAGGGCTGCAGGCGGGTTGCCTACGCTGCGGCTGGCCAATCTGGCGGCGCTGCGGCATCCGCTTTCGGTCGATACCTATCTGGAGCAGACGCTGGCGGGGGCGCGCGGTATTTTGATCCGGTTGATCGGCGGCGCGCCCTATTGGGCTTACGGGCTCCAGCAGGTCGAGCGCCTTGCCCGTGCCAAAGGGATTGCGTTGGCGGTGCTGCCTGCCGATGGGCGGGGTGATCCGCAGCTCGATGCTGTCTCCACCCTGCCTGCCTCGACCCTGCTGCGGCTGTCGAAGCTCTGCGATGCAGGTGGGGAAGTCGCCGCGCAAGCGGCCTTGGCGCAACTGGCCCTTGCCGCCGGGCTCTATGCCGGTCCAGTGCGCGGCGCGAAGACCTTGCCAGAGGTCGGCGCATGGACCCCGGCCAAAGGCGTTGCCTGCCCGCTGATTCTCGGAGCAGACCCGCGCCCGCGCGTGCTGGTGGTCTTCTACCGCTCCTGGCTGGTCTCGGCGGATCTCGCCCCGATGAAGGCGCTCTGCGCCGAGCTTGGCTTGCAGGGCTTCGCGGCCCTCGGCCTGTTCGTGCCGTCGCTCAAAGCCCCCGACGCGCGCGCATGGCTGGCGCGGCAGGTGGCGCATCTGGCGCCAGCGGCGATCCTCAACGCAACCTCGTTTTCGGGGCGCGGCGGGGCCGGAGGTTCGCCGCTCGATATCGCAGGCGTGCCGGTGTTTCAGGTTGCGCTCTCAACCGCCACCCGCGCGGCCTGGGAGGGGTCAGACCGTGGGCTGTCTCCGGCGGACCTGGCTATGCATGTGGTGCTGCCGGAAGTGGATGGGCGAATTTTCGCTGGCGCAGTGTCTTTCAAAGACCCGCAACCGCAAGACCCGGCGCTGGAATTTGCGCGCTACGCCCATGCGCCGGATGCCGCGCGAATCCGCGCAGCAGTCGCGCGGGTCAAGGGCTGGCATGATCTGGCCCGCACACCGCCCGAGGCGCGCAATCTCGCCTTCGTGCTCTCGACCTATCCGGGGCGGCCCTGGAACATGGCGCATGCTGTCGGGCTGGACCCGCTCGCGTCGATGGAAGCGATCTTGGCAGACCTTCGGGCGGCAGGACACGATACCCCGCCCCGACCAAAGCTCGCCGAAGCGCTGGGGCAGGCGCGGATCACCTATTCCCTCGCCGCGTATGAAGCAGCGTTGCAAAGCCTGCTGCCCGACCTGCAAGACGCGCTTGCGCAGTCATGGGGCGCGCCGGAAACCGACCCGCTGGCGCAAGACGGCGCGTTCACCTTCACTGCTCTGCGCGCAGGCCGCGCCCTCATCGCGCTGCAACCCGAACGCGGCACGCCCGCCCTGCGCGCTGACGAGTATCACGACCTCAGCCGCACGCCACGCCATTGCTATGTTGCCTTCTACCTCTGGCTGCGGACACAGGTACAAGCGCTGATCCATATCGGCGCGCATGGCACGCTGGAATGGTTGCCGGGCAAATCGGTCGCCCTGTCCGATGCCTGCTGGCCCGAGGCTCTGACCGGCGCGCTGCCAGTGATCTATCCGTTCATTGTCAATGACCCCGGCGAGGCCGCGCAGGCCAAGCGTCGCATCGGGGCTGTCACGTTGGGCCATATCCCCCCGCCGCTGCGCGCCTCTGGCACGCCCGAGCGTTTTGCCCGGCTTGAGGCGCTGCTCGATGAATTCTCGAATGCCGATGGGCTGGACCCGCGCCGCCGCGACCGGCTGATGGCGGATATCCGTAATGAGGCGCGGGTTTTGGGCGTCGAAGACGATCTGGGCATCGCCACGGACACATGCGTCAGCGAGGCGATCACGCGGATTGATCGCTTCGTCTGCGATGTGAAGGAAAGCCAGTTTGGCGACGGGCTGCACATCTGGGGTCGCGCGCCGCACCCCCCGTCAGAATTCGATGCGCAAGCCGCGGCCGCAAGCGAGGCTCGCGCACTCTGCGAGGCGCTGGCGGGCCGCTGGATTGCGCCGGGGCCGTCGGGTTCGCCCTATCGGGGCCGTGCGGATGTGCTGCCCACAGGGCGCAACCTCTACACGACCGACCCGCGTTCGGTGCCGACGCGCGCAGCCTACGCGCAAGGCGCGCGTCTGGCCGCTGAGTTGATCCGTCGGCATCTGCAGGATCATGGCGACTGGCCACGCGGGGTGGTGGTCGACCTCTGGGGCTCAGCGACCATGCGCACTGCAGGCGAGGATTTTGCCATGGCGCTTGTTCTGATCGGCGCGCGTCCGGTCTGGGACGCAGGCACCGAACGCGTCTCTGGCATCGAGATTGTGCCACTGGCAGAGATGGAGCACCCGCGCATCGATGTGACCCTGCGCGTCTCGGGCCTGTTCCGCGATGTATTTCCGGCACTCTCTGCGCTGTTTCAACAGGCGGTGCGCGCATTGACGGCGCGCGATGAAGCCTGCGACATGAACCCCTATGTCACCGCCCCCGGCGCGCGGGTCTATGGGCCTGCGCCGGGTCAGTT
>SKIM01000002.1 GCA_007116445.1 Natronohydrobacter sp. | reverse complement strand
GGCGGGGCGGTGCAGGCCGTGCAGGCCGATGTCGCCAATATCGACGAGATGCGCACCGCGCTGGACAGGGCCACCGCGGATTTTGGCGCGCCCTACGGGTTGATCCATGCGGCAGGTGCGCTGCATGACGCGCCGCTTCTGGCGAAATCCACAGCCGATATCGAAAGCGTCTTTGCACCCAAGCTGCATGGGCTGCATGTCATCGACGCGCTGCTGCCCGATGGCGCGCTGCAGGTGATGGTGCTGTTTTCCTCGACCTCGACGCTGACCGCGCCTGCCGGACAGGTCGATTATGTCGCGGCGAATGCCTATCTCGATGCCTATGCGCAGTCCCGCATTGGCGGCAAGACCCGTGTCCTGACGCTGAACTGGGGGATCTGGGCCGAAGCGGGGATGGCCGCCGATGCCATGGCCCAGCGCCTCGGCACGCTGCCGCAAGCGCCTGCGACGCCTTGCGACCTGCCGCTGATCGACCAGATGGATGTCGACCCGCGCGGCAATCGTCGCCTCAGCCTGCGGCTCGATGCGCAAGCCTGGGTCGTCGATGAGCATCGTACCCGCGACGGCATGGCGGTGCTGCCGGGCACGGCCTATCTCGACGTCGCGGCACAGGCCCTGCGCGCGCAGGGCGAGATCGGCGCTTTCGCGATCGAGGATCTCTATTTCTTCCGCGCCGTGACGGTCACGGATCCCCGCTTGCTGCGCGCGACACTGGAACGGACCGAGACGGGCTACCGCTTCAGCCTGCGCAGCGATGTGACCGAGGACGGCAGCGCAGGCTTCGTGCTCAATGCGCAGGCCCAGCTGCGCCCGGAGCCACAGCCCGCACCCGCTGCGCTGGATCTGGCCGCGATCAGCGCCGCCTGCCCCGACCAACGCGCGGGGCCGGGGCTGGTCAGCCCGCAAGAGGCGCATCTGGCCTTCGGGCCGCGCTGGCGCGTGCTGACCCGGCTGGCTTACGGATCTGGCGAAGGGCTCGCGCATCTGTCCCTGCCGGAACAGTTTCACAGCGATCTGACCGCAGGCCATATCCTGCACCCGGCGCTGATGGATCTGGCGACCGGCTGGGCAATGGAGCTGATCCCCGGCTATGGCGGCGCAAATCTCTGGGTGCCGCTGTCCTATGGCCGGATCACGGTCTGGCAGGCGCTGCCCGCCGATCTGGTCAGCCATGCCCGCCTGCGCCGCGGCGCAGAGCCCGGATTTGCCAGTTTCGACGTGACCCTTGCGACCCCGGACGGTACGGTGCTGGCCGAGATCGAAAGCTTCACCGTCAAGCGGCTGAGCGCGGGCAGTTTCGCCGATAGCGCCCCGATCCGCGCAAGTGAGATCGAACGGGATGCTGCCCCCACCCGCAGCACATTGTCGCCCGCCGAAGAACGCCTGCGCGAGATGCTGGCGCTTGGCATCACCCCGCAGGAAGGGGCCGAGGCCTTCCTGCGCGCCCTGACACAGGACCACACGCGGCTGATCGTCTCCTCCATCGCGCCAGGCACGCTGCGCGCACAGCTTGACCGCACAGCCCAGCGCGACCGGCTGACCACCCGCTACGCACGCCCCACACTTGCGAGTGATTTCATCGCTCCGCGCAATGACGTGGAGCGCATGCTCGCAGGCTTCTGGTCAGACCTTCTGGGTGTCGAAGATATCGGGGTCGAGGATGATTTCTTCGATCTCGGCGGTCATTCCCTGATCGCGGTGCGGCTCTTTGCGCAGATCCGCAAGGCCTTCGGGGTCGATTTCCCGATGTCAGTGCTCTTTGAAGCCCCCACCATCGCCGCCTGCGCGCGGATCATCACGGATGCGACGGGCGCTGAAACCGGCCCGGATGCTGCCCCACGCAGCCCCACGCCACTGCGCCGTTTCACCCATCTGGTGGCGATGCATGAAGGCGAAGGCGGGCCGCGCCGCCCCTTCTTTCTGGTCGCAGGCATGTTCGGCAATGTGCTCAACCTGCGCCATCTGGCGATGCTGCTGGGCCGCGACCGACCCTTTTACGGGCTGCAGGCGCGTGGCCTGTTCGGGGGCGCCGCCCCCCATGACCGCATCGAGGACGCCGCCGCCGATTACATCGCCGAGATGCGGCAGGTCCAGCCGCATGGGCCCTATCTGTTGGGCGGCTTTTCGGGCGGCGGGATCACCGCCTATGAAATCGCGCGCCAGCTTGAAGCGGCGGGCGAAAGCGTCGAGATCGTGGCGCTCCTCGACACGCCCCTGCCGGTCACGCCGCGGCTGTCCAGACCCGACCGGTTGCTGATCAAGCTTGCCGAATTCCACCGCAAGGGGCCGGGCTATGCGCTGGAATGGTGGCGCGCGCGCCGCGCGTGGCAGGACAGTCTCGCGCAAGGCCCTGCCATCGACAGTGACGATGCTTTCCATAATGCCGCGATCGAAGCTGCGTTTCGCCGTGCGGTGGCGGCCTATCAGGTGCAGCCCTGGGCGGGCAATCTGGTGCTCTTCCGCCCGGCACTTGACCAGCATTGGCGCGTCACGAAAGGGGCCTGGGTCAGCCGCGCCAAGGAGTATGTCCTGCCCGATAACGGCTGGTCGCCCTTCGCGAAAAACCTGCAGATATTCGAGGTTCCGGGCGACCATGATTCGATGGTATTGGAACCCAATGTCCGCGTACTCGCCGCGAAACTGCACCAGTTGATCGCCGCGCGCCCGACACTGGGAAAGGCTGCCGAATGACGCAAACCGTGCTCACTGTGATCCTGAATTACCGCACCGCCGAGATGACCCTGCGCGCCGCGCAGGCCGCCTCTCGCGCCATGGAGGGGGTCGCAGGCGCCATCACCATCGTCGATAATGACAGCCAGGACGGCTCGTTCGAGTGGCTCTGCGCCCAGACCGCCGACTGGCCGCGCGTGCAGGTGCTGCAGGCGGGCCGGAATGGCGGCTTCGGCGCAGGCAATAACGTGGGGATCCGCGCAGGGCTACCCGGCGGCGGACGGCCCGATTTCGTCTATCTGCTCAATTCCGACGCCTTCCCCGATCCTGACGCGATTGTCTTGATGCGCGACTATCTGCTGGCCCATCCCGATTGCGGCTTTGCAGGTGGGCATCTGCGCGCCGAAGACGGCACGGATCATGTCTCGGTCTTCCGCTTTCCCACGATCTGGTCGGAATTCGAAGGGGCCGCACATACGCGCTTCATCAGCCGCGCACTCGCGCGCTACATCGTGCCGCAGGGTGTGCCCAGCGAAATCACCCGGATCGACTGGTGCGCAGGTGCCAGCATGATGTTCCCAAGCCGCGTGCTGGATGAGGTGGGGCTCTTCGACGAAGGGTTTTTCCTCTATTTCGAAGAAACCGACCTGTGTTGGCGCATCCATCAGGCCGGCTATCACGGGGTTTATCTGCCCCATGCGCGGGCCATCCATCTCACGGCGGCATCAACCGGGGTGAAGGGGCTGGCGCGCAAACCGGAGTACTGGTTCGACAGTCGCGCACTCTATTTTCGCAAACGCGGCGGGCAGATCCATTTCTGGCTTGCGACACTGGCCCATCTGACCGGCGGGCTGATCTGGGAGCTGCGACGCCGGGTGCAACGCAAAGACGACCGTATCGCGCCATATTTTCTCCGCGATCTGCTGGCACATAGTCTGCGAAATCTGCGCCCCCGAAGCCCCCGCGCTCCAAGCACGGGAAAACCGCAGGCCGCGTCTGATGCGAGGTAAGACATGCAGCCGATATCGGCCGTCCTGATCGGCAATGAAGCCCTGCTTGCCGCATGCGGCGCGCAATTTCTGCAGGCTGGTCATACGATCCGCGCCGTGGCCACGCATAATCCGCATGTCGCAGCCTGGGCGCAGGACGCGCAGATCCCAATCCTGCAGCCCGGCCCGGATCTGGCGCAGCAGCTGATCGCAACATTGCCTTCCGACGGCGTTGACTGGCTGTTGAACATCGCCGGGCTCGACCTGTTGGGCGCGCAGCTTCTCGCCTTGCCCCGGCGCGGTGCGGTGAATTTCCACGATGGCCCCTTGCCGCGCTATGCCGGGCTGAACGCACCGGTCTGGGCCTTGATCGCAGGCGAAACACAGCATGGCATCTGCTGGCACCGGATCACCGAGGGCATTGACGAAGGCCCGGTGCTGGTGCGCCGCAATGTCGACATCGCCCCGGATGACACCGCGCTGACGCTGAACGCGAAATGCTTCGCTGCTGCCTGCGAGAGCTTCGCCGAGGTCATCACCGCGATGGCGCTCAACGCGAACGGGCAGGCACAGGATCTGGACCAGCGAACCCAGTGCCTGCGCGATGACCGGCCTGCAGATGCGGGGTTTCTCGACTTTACGCAGCCCGCCGAGACACTCGCGCGGCAGGTGCGCGCGCTCGATCATGGCCCCTACTGGAACCCGCTGACGACTGCCAAACTGCCGCTTGGCCCGCGCATTGTCTGTGTCAGCACCGCCAGCGTCAGCGACGCGCAGGGCGTGCCGGGCGACGTGCTGGCGGTGGATGCTGACAGCATCACGCTGGCCTGTGGCACAGGCGCGCTGATCTGCACGGGGCTTTTGTGCCAGCAGGGTCTGCCGATTGCCCCCGATACGCTGGTTGAGCGCGGCGCGCGCCTGCCCCGACCTGATCCGGGCTTAGGCGCGGCGCTCGCGCGCGTCGTCCCGGCCGAACCCGCGATGCGCGCCGCGCTGCGCGGCCTGGAGCCTGCGCCCTGGCATTTCGGCCAGCCCCGCGCAACGCTGGCGCTGGACACGGCAGGCGACAGCCCCGCCGCCCGTATCCTGGGCTTTGGCCATGCGCTTGCGGCGCGCACGGGCCTGCGCCGCTTCGATCTGCGCTATGTCACCCCTGCGATGGCCGCAGCCCCTGCGATCCTGTCGGGCTGGGTGCCGCTGCGCATCGATCTCGACGCGCCCGATGCGACACAGGCGCTGGAACGCCAGCTGGCGCGGGCGGCGCGGGCGCCGGGATTTGCCCTCGATCTGGCAGCCCGCGACCCCAGGCTGGGGCCGATCAACGCACCGCCCGTGGCCGTCTGTGCCGATGGGGCGCGGGTGCGCGCCTCGCTGGTCTTCGATCTCGACACGGATCTGCTGCATCACGACCCCGACAGCTTCCCGCCACCCGACGCGCAGGACTTCGCCGCCCTGATGCGCCTGGCGCTGGGACGGGACGATCCGGCACCGCTTGACACCACCCGCGCCTATGCGCGCGACTGCATCCACCACGCCTTTGAAGCGCAGGTGGCGCGCACACCCGACGCCATCGCGCTGAGTTTCGAGGCCGAAGAGCTGAGCTACGCCGCGCTGAACGCCCGCGCGAACCAGCTTGCGCATGTGCTGATCAGCATGGGTGTCGGGCCGGACATGCCTGTCGCGCTCTGCGCGCGGCGCAGCCCCGGTCTGGTGGTGGGCGCGCTCGGCATCCTGAAGGCGGGCGGGGCCTATGTGCCGATGGACCCGGATTATCCAAGCGACCGGCTGGCGCATTTCCTCAGCGATTCCGGCGCGCGCGTGATCGTCAGCGAACGCGCGCTGCGCGACAGCCTGCCCACCCATCAGGGCGACATCGTGCTGCTCGACACGGATGCGCGGCTGGATCAGGCCCCGGACACCAACCCGCAAACCGATGTGACCGCCGATCATCTTGCTTACCTGATCTACACCTCCGGTTCGACCGGACGGCCCAAGGGGGTGATGGTCGAACATGGCAATGTCGCGAATTTCTTTGCGGGGATGGATGAACGCATCGCCCATGACCCGCCGGGGGTGTGGCTGGCGCTGACCTCGCTGAGTTTCGACATCTCGGTGCTGGAGCTGTTCTGGACGCTGGCGCGCGGCTTCAAGGTCGTGCTGCAGGGCGATGCCGATCGCACGATGGTCGCGCGCGGCGCGGGGCCTGTCTCGGACCGGCGGATGGATTTCAGCCTGATGTATTGGGGCAATGACGACGGCCCCGGACCACAGAAATACCGCCTGCTGCTGGAGGGGGCGAAATTCGCCGACACGCACGGCTTTTGCGCAATCTGGACCCCCGAGCGCCATTTCCACGCCTTTGGCGGGCCATTCCCCAACCCGGCGGTGACCGGCGCGGCTGTCGCTGCGGTCACCCGGAACCTGGCGGTGCGCGCAGGCTCTTGCGTGGCACCTCTGCATCACCCGATCCGCATCGCCGAGGATTGGGCGGTGATCGACAATCTGACCAATGGGCGGACAGGGCTCGGGATCGCCTCGGGCTGGCACCCGGTCGATTTCGTGATCCGCCCCGAAAACCGCCCGCCGCATAATCGCCGCGCCATGTTCGACATGATCGATACGCTGCGCCGCCTGTGGCGCGGCGAGGCGGTG
>SKIM01000163.1 GCA_007116445.1 Natronohydrobacter sp. | reverse complement strand
GGCGCAAGCTAGTCTGTGGGCGGCTGCGGTTCAAGCGCTGGCTTCGCCAAAGGCGCGCGACCCGGGCAGGCGGTCACGGCAGGCGCAGTTGTGGCAAGGCCACCCCTTGCCGTAACTGCGCCAATGCCCGCAAAAGCGCGGCCCGCCCGCCGATCTGGTCCTCGAAATGCAGCGCCGCGCAGGCCGAGCGGGTGTAGAGCCCAGGATCCTGCGCAGCGACACGCGCAAAGTCGAAGGGATTGCTCACCAGCCCGACTGGCGGCGCGGCGCAGCGCTCCGGCCCGCGACCGGGGCGCAGATGCACAGGATCGTCGGACACGACCACCGCCATCCCTTCGTCGAGCCAGGCCGGAAGCGCTCCGTTCAGCGACGCCGCGACCCCGGCATGGGCATGGATCGCGACATGCGCCAGTTCATGGCGGATGATCGTCGCAATTCCATCGCCCGGCGCGATATAGACCACAGCCCCGATGGGCGTGGACAGGGTCAGCCCAAAGGCCCCCCGCACCCGCAGACGCACCGCGCAGTCCTGCGTCGCGCAGGCGATGATCCAGCGCCGTGCCTCGGGGCGGCTGAGTTCGGCATCGACATGGGCCTGCGCCGCATCAATCTTCTGCACCAGATCGCGTTGCCACGAGGCCGCGCCCTCGGCATCGACAAGCACACCGCCACCAAGCCGCACCAGTCCGAAACAACCCGGACAAATCGCGGCTGGCAGCGCCGGATAGGTCGCGCCCAGCGCGCTCAGCAACACGACCAGCAGCAGCCCCAGCGCAACGGTCAGGCGCTGCAGCACGCGTCTCACTCTGCGCTGTGACTGCGCAGCAACTTGCGCAGCATGCCATGCAGGGTTTGCACATCCGCCCGCGTCAGCGCCAACCGCGCCCACATGTTGCGCAGGTTCAGACGCATGGCGGCGGCCTTTTCCGGCGGATAGAAGAAGCCCGCCGCTTCCAGACGTTCCTCGAAATGATCGCCGAGTTTCTCGCGCTCAATGGCGCTGGCGAAATCCGTGCCCGCCATCGCCATGACTTCGGGCGGGGTCGCATCGCCCTGACGGGAGAATTCATAAGCCACCAGCAACACACATTGCGCAAGGTTCAGCGAATAAAAGCCAGGGTTCACCGGCACTGTGATGATCGCATTGGCGCGGGCTACATCGTCATTCTCCAGCCCCGCGCGCTCTGGCCCGAACAGCACCGCCACGCGCTTGCCCGCCGCCATGATCGCGCGCGCCTGCGTCATCGCATGCTCGGGCGTCAGCACTGGCTTGGTCAGCCCGCGCCCGCGTGCAGTCGTTGCATAGACGTAATCGCAATCCCCGATTGCTTCGGGCAGCGTTGCAAACACGCCCGCCCGCTCCAGCACCGGCGAGGCCCCCGAGGCCATCGCCACAGCCTTTGGATTGGGCCAGCCATCGCGTGGCGCGACCATGCGCATCCGCGCACAGCCGAAATTCAGCATTGCGCGCGCTGCTGCGCCGATATTTTCGCCCATTTGCGGGCGCACGAGCACCATCAGCGGCGTGGGCGCATCAAACAGCGGATCATCGGTCGGGGTCATGGGCAGGCGTCACATATCAAGGGAACTCGCGCCCGCCATACTGTCTTTGCGCCAAGGCGACAAGCGCCGCGCCTTGTCTCGCGCCATGCGCCAAGTTAAGAGGGCGCGACCCACCCCGCAGGAAAGAGCCCCCATGGACGCGGACATCCCTCAGCTGTACCTCATCACGCCGCCCGTGATCGATCTTGCCCGCTTTCCTGACACGCTGGCACGCGTGCTCGACGGGCAAGAGATCGCCTGCCTGCGGCTTGCGCTCGCAACACACGACGAGGATATGATCCTGCGCACGGGTGACGCGCTGCGCGAAATCGCCCATGCACGGGACATCCCGCTGGTGATCGCCGATCACGCGCTGATGGTCGAGCGGTTGGGGCTGGACGGGGTGCATCTGACAGACGCGCAACCGCGCATACGCAAATTACGCGAGACACTGGGCGCCGAGGCGATCATCGGCGCATTTTGCGGCACGCTGCGCCATGACGGCATGAGCGCAGGCGAGGCTGGTGCGGATTACATCAGCTTCGGGCCGGTGGGCCCGAACAGCCTTGGCGATGGCGATTGCGCCAGCCGCGAAATCTTCGAGTGGTGGTCCGAGATCGTCGAATTGCCCGTCGTGGCCGAAGGCGCGCTGAACCGCGAGTTGGTGGCCAGTTTCGCGCCAGTCGTCGACTTCTTCGCGATTGGTGAGGAAATCTGGAGCCAGGATGATCCGCTGGCTGCGCTGCAGGCGCTGACGGCCGCCCTACGGTAACAGAAATATCCGTCAGCTTCGGCGCGCAAGCGTGCGGCGGGAAAGCCGCTCTGAACCTCGGCGCAGCGCCGTGCGCAACGCAGTTCAGACCAGCGCCTCATAATACAGGCTTTCCGTATTAACCCATGAAATCCGCAGTTCGACCGGCGCGCTGCTGTAATCCAGCGCGATGCGGCGCACCTGAAGAACCGGTGTGCCGTCCGCAAGGCCCAGTTCACGCGCACATGCGCCTTCAGCACGGACAGCGCGGAGCGCTTCGCGGGCGCGGTGGACCGTGGCGTTCATCTCGTTTTGATAGAGCTGATACATGGTGTTGGGCAGCACTTGCGGCTGCGTTTCCAACATCCCGAAGCGAACGGCATCCAAAAGGATATGCTCATATAGAATCGGAGCGCCCCCCAGATCGCGGACACGGGTGATGCGGATCACATCAGCCCCCGGCTGCAAACCCAGATCCTGCGCATCCGCGATGTCAGTCGCCACACGCGCACGCGCCAGAACGCGGCTTTCAGGCCGCAGCATTTTGCCGTCAGGCGCGCGCAGGTTAAAGAAGCGAAACAGCACAACGTCACTGTCATGGCTGGCGACCACTGTGCCCTTGCCCTGTCGCCGCTGAACAACCCCTTCGGCGGCAAGATCGAGCAGCGCCTTGCGCAGCGTGCCGACAGCGACACCATAATCGTCTGCAAGCCGCGTCTCGGGCGGCAGATAGGTTCCGGGCGACCACTCGCCGGAGTCGATGCGCGCCATGATGAGGTCGCGCAGCTGGCGGTGCAGGGGCTGGGCAATGGGGCGGTCAGTCATAAGAAAATCACGATACTCCAAGAGATCAGCTGAACGCAATCTGTCTTGACATTCATTTATTATATAAACTACATAGTTTCTCAAGAGATTTGGAGTGCCTCTGCCCATGACCAAGATGCAATTGACACCACAACAGGCGATCGAACTGGTCACTGAGGCCTTTGGCGCCGCCGGCATGCCATCTGCGCTGGCGCGCCCGGCGGCACACGCGCTGGTCCTTGCCGAACAGGAAGGATTGCCTTCGCACGGGCTTGCGCGCGCCCCGTTTTACGCCGCGCAGATGCGCACGGGCAAAGTGATTGCCAATGCCGCCCCGGTCGTGCAGCGCGACGGTGCCGTGATCCGCGTCGATGCGGGCTTCGGTCTCGCTTTTGCCGCGATAGAGGAAGGGGCAAAAGCCGCGCGCGATGTCGCCAGAGAGTTGGGCGTCGCAATCGTAAGCGTCACACATTCACATCATTTCGGCGTTGCCGGCCAAGCCGTCGAGCCCTTCGCACGCGAAGGACTGGTCGCGCTGGCGCTTGCCAATGCGCCTGCAGCCATGGCCCCCTGGGGCGGCAATCGCGCGCTCTACGGCACCAACCCCATCGCTTTTGCTGCACCGCGCATGGCGGGCGATCCGCTGGTCATTGACCTGTCACTGAGTCATGTCGCGCGCGGCAAGGTGATGCTTGCGCAAAAAGCGGGGCAGCCCATCCCCGCTGATTGGGCGCTGGATATCCACGGCAATCCCACGACCGACCCAACTGCGGCAATGGCCGGGACGATGCTGCCGACAGGTGGGGCGAAGGGTGCGGCGCTGGCGCTGATGGTGGAATTGCTGTCCGCCGGGCTTGCTGGCGCGAATTTCGGCTATGCCGCAAGTTCGCTCTTCGACGATGTGGGCCCTGCCCCGGATCTTGCGCATTTCATCCTCGTGCTCGATCCCGCGCGTTTCGCGCCCGGATTTACCGAGCGCGCCGAAGCCATGCTCAGCGCCATCGAGGCGCAGGAAGGCGCACGCCTGCCCGGCGCGCGTCGCATGGCCGAGCGCGCGGCCCGCCGCGATACCATCGAAATTCCCCGGCAATTGCATGACACGCTTGCCGGGTTGGCCAAGACCTGATCGAAAAAAGGGAGAAGGATTACCATGATTGCAAATGCCCATCCGCAACTGCTTGTGCATGACAAGGCCGACAATGTCGGTGTTGTCGTGGTCGAGGGCCTGACCGCAGGAACCGAAATGCTCTGTGTCTGCACGGAAGATAACAGCGATTTCCGCCTGACCGCGAAAGCCGATATTCCTATCGGTCACAAGGTCGCGCTGAAAGACCTGTCCGCAGGCGACACGGTCATCAAATACGGCGAAGATATCGGCAAGATGGTCGGTGGTGCCGAAACTGGCGGCCATGTCCATGTCCATAATCTGAAAACCAAACGCTGGTAAGGGAGCGCGACAGATGGCTTTTGATTTCACTCAGGAAACCGTCAAGGCATGGCGCCGCGAAAATGGTCGTGTCGGTGTGCGCAATCATGTGCTGATCCTGCCGGTTGACGATATTTCCAACGCGGCTTGCGAAGCCGTGGCCAATAACGTCAAGGGCACCATGGCCATTCCCCATGCCTATGGCCGCCTGCAATTCGGCGAAGACCTCGACCTGCATTTCCGTACCATCATCGGCACGGGCGCGAACCCGAATGTGGCCGCTGTCGTGGTGATCGGGATCGAGCCGGAATGGACCAAGATCATTGTCGACGGGATCGCCAAGACCGGCAAACCGGTCGAAGGCTTCTGGATCGAGCAGAACGGCGATTTCGAGACGATCCGCAAGGCCAGCTGGAAGGCCAAGGAATTCGTGCATTGGGCGTCTGAGCTGCAAAAGGAAGACTGCCCGCTGACCGATCTCTGGGTCTCGACCAAATGCGGCGAATCCGACACGACGACGGGGCTTTCCTCCTGCCCCACCGTCGGCAACATGTATGACAAGCTCCTGCCGCACGGCCTCTATGGGGTGTTCGGTGAGACGTCCGAGATCACCGGGGCCGAACATATCTGCGAAAAGCGCGCAGCAAACCCGGAAGCGGCCGAAAAGTTCATGAAGACCTGGAAGGCCTATCAGGACGATGTGATCGAGCAGTTCAAGACCTCGGATCTCAGCGACAGCCAGCCCACCAAGGGCAATATTCTGGGCGGTCTGTCGACCATCGAGGAAAAGGCGCTGGGCAATCTCGAAAAGATCGGCCGCACCTCGACCTATATCGACGTTCTGGAACCGGCAGAGGCCCCTGCGAAAGGCGCTGGCCTGTATTTCATGGACACATCTTCGGCAGCAGCGGAATGTGTGACCCTGATGGCCGCGGCGGGCTATGTGATCCACACCTTCCCCACCGGGCAAGGCAACGTGGTCGGCAATCCCATCGTTCCGGTGATCAAGATCTCGGGCAACCCGCGCACACTGCGCACCATGGCCGAGCATATCGATGTCGATGTGACCGGCGTTCTGACCCGCGAAATGACCATCGATCAGGCCGGGGATGCCCTGATCGAAATGATCAAGCGCACCGCGAATGGCCGCTACACCGCCGCCGAAGCGCTGGGGCATCGGGAATTCTCGATGACCAAGCTTTATCGCTCGGCCTGATCGCGCCAGCGATCACGGCCAATGGGGCGGGTTGCAAAACCCGCCCTTTTCCTCCTAGTTCTCTGCGAGCCCGTCATGTCGCCCTTCGCCCGCATCCGAGCCTTTGCCGTCCCGGTCGCGCCGGGCCTGATGCTGGCCGCGACGATTGCCGCAGCGGCGGCATTTCTGGGGGCGCATTACGGTGCCCCCGTCATGCTTTTCGCGCTGCTGCTGGGCATGGCGTTCAACTTTCTGCACGAGGAAGGCCCCTGTCGCGCGGGCATCGATCTGGCGTCCAAATTTATCCTGCGTCTGGGGGTCGGCCTGCTGGGCATCCGTATCGCGCTGGATGATCTGGCGCAGATCGGGATCACCGGCGCGGCGGTTCTGGTCGGGCTGATCGCGCTGACCATCGCTACGGGCTTCATCATTGCGCCGCTCTTCCGGCGACAATGGCGCTTTGCGCTGCTGACCGGGGGCGCTGTGGCGATCTGCGGGGCCTCTGCCGCGCTGGCGATCGCGGCGGTGATCCCGCATAATGACAAGACCGAACGCAACACATTGTTCACGGTCATGGCCGTCACAGCGCTGTCCACTGTCGCGATGGTGGCCTATCCGTTGCTGTTTCAGTC
>SKIM01000053.1 GCA_007116445.1 Natronohydrobacter sp. | reverse complement strand
GTTGCTCGACGAAATGGAAAAGGCGCACCCGGATGTCTACAATATCCTGCTGCAGGTCATGGATCATGGGCAACTGACCGATCACAACGGCAGGACGGTGAATTTCCGTAATGTGATCCTGATCATGACCTCGAATGCCGGTGCGGCAGAGCAGGCGAAAGCGGCGATCGGTTTCGGGCGCGATCGCCGTGAAGGCGAGGACACAATGGCAATCGAGCGGACCTTCACACCGGAATTCCGCAACCGACTTGACGCGGTTATCAGTTTCGCCCCCCTGCCGCGTGAGGTCATCATGATGGTGGTCGAGAAATTCGTCCTGCAGCTTGAGGCGCAATTGCTTGACCGGAATGTGACCATCGACCTGAGCGATGACGCCGCTGCCTGGCTGGCCGAGAAGGGCTATGACGACAAGATGGGTGCACGGCCTCTCGCGCGGGTCATTCAAGAGCATATCAAGAAGCCCCTGGCTGAAGAATTGCTCTTTGGGAAGCTGGCAAAAGGCGGTGTTGTCCAAGTGCGACTGCGCGACGGCGAAATTGCTCTGATTATCGACGGGCCGGATGCCAAGCAGATCACTGGCAACAACCCGCCGTTGTTGACCGCAGATTGAACCGTATCATGACCATCACGATGTTGCGGCGCCTGAACTCGGGCGCCGCAGGTTTTTCAGGGACATCGCAGCGATGCTGATCCCGATTCGCGATCATAATCCCTCGACCCGGCGGCCTTATGTGACTTGGGGCCTGTTGGTCGCCAATGTCGTCGTATTCGCGCTGTATTTTCCGCTCTTTGGCGACGATTACGCGCTGATGTCATTCTTTGTGGAATGGGGCATGTTGCCCGCCCGGCTGAGTGCGGGCGAGGGGCATATTACGCTTCTCACGCATCAATTCCTGCATGGCGATTTGTTGCATCTCAGCGCTAATATGTTGTTTTTGTGGATATTCGGTGACAACCTCGAAGAGCTCTGGGGGCACTGGAAATATCTTCTTTTCTATCTGATCTGCGGTTTCGCGGCGGCAGGTCTGCAATTTGCGGCAGAGCCTCAGTCGATGATCCCGATGGTCGGCGCATCAGGGGCGATCGCAGGTGTGCTGGGGGGATACTTTCTGTTCTACCCGCGTGCGCGCGTTGACATGTTCCTGTTTCTGATCGTCATCTTCCGCATCATTCCGATACCGGCCTGGTTGGTGCTTGGAAGTTGGTTCATCATGCAGGTGTTGGGGGGGCTCGGAGCACAGACCGATATCGGCGGAGTGGCTTATTGGGCGCATGCGGGCGGCTTTATCGCGGGTCTTCTTCTGTGTCTGCCACTTTGGCTGCGCAAGGGCGGCCCGGCCTATTGGGCCAAATGCCATGGCCATCCGCCACATGCAGAAGCGCGCTATCGCTATGTGAAAACGAGCGTCCCAGTTGCCGGGCGGACATCACGTTTCCGTCCCAGCCCCTGGCGCAGATAGGGGCCGATCAGGCAGTGTTCACGGACACAGGCCCTTTCCGCAGCCAGTTCAAGACAAAGATCAGTTTTTCCCGAGCCACTGCGGAATTGACAAACGGGTAAATGTCCGGTTGGCCGACAGCCCGGTTAACATGGTTCAGTGCGACGCCGAGTTTCAACGCTGTCTCGATCATGTCGGCGGGATCTCGCGGGTGATGCGGGGGCGTTTGTATCGCTGGAATGCCCTCTTTCCTAAGCCCTGCCGCCAGGAAGCTGTCGACGATGTCGCAAAGATGCATGCTGTGAGCTGAGGTTTCGGCCCAATCCTCATGCGGATGCGCGGACGCGTAAGCTGTCACATGCGTTTCTTGCCAGTTTGGCGGCGACCCATTTTCGTAGTGTCGGGCCAAGGCCGTGGCATAGTCGCGAGTTTCATCCCCGAACATCGCGCGAAAGGCGTCGCGAAATTCCGTGTATCCATTCAGACGATCGAACAGATAATGTGCGATCTCGTGGCGAAAATGACCGATCACCGTGCGATAGGGCTCGCCCAGAGTTTCGCGGCGCCGCACCCGCTCCGCATTGTCTGCTTCGGCCAGATTGATGGTGACCACACCTGCGGCATGTCCCATCGTGACATCCATTGACCCGGATCCTGTGGCTTCGGCCAGCATGTGAAATTCGGGGCGTGGTCCAGTATCGCCAGCAGTGAGCCAACCCCATTGCATCAGCCCGATCAGAACGTGACGCTTGGCCGCTTCAGCGCGGGCCCAAAGTTCCGCATTCCCGGCCACGCTCAGATCGGGGTGGACAGATGTCATCTGGCAACTGTGGCAGAGTTCCGCCTGCGGTTCGCATGACCAGTTGCAGCTGATCGTTTCACGATTGGCGCAGAAGCGATGGGCCGAGGTAAAGTGCTGCTGTGGCGCTGAAAAGCTGACAGCAAGGCCGCAAGTGCACACAAGGTTGTCGAAAAACAGCACCGCTTCGCAGCGCGGACAGTGAAATATTTTCATGCACTTTCCTTCTTGCCCCGCATCTCTGATGTCTTACGCGGCGCTGTCTTCAATAGCGTGTGCGTGACCTTTCGCGCGATGGCAGATCGCCGACATCTTCGAAGGCGCCGGATGGGGCCACGCGTCTGGACTGATCTTCCAGCGGCCCCTTGCCTTCGCTTGCGGTTGGATCTTTCGGATGCAGCGCGCCGCCTGTGTCGCCTATCTGGTCAGTGTCTGATGCGCCTGCCTGTTTGAGCGCAAGAGCCTGACGTGAAAACTGCACCTGATCAGGGGCGGTGTCTTCGTCTTCGCTGCCCTTGACAGCGCTTTGGTGGCGAGACGGGTGAGTTTTTTCCGTCATATGCGTCACTCCCTGAAATTGCGTTCGTCTCAATAACGCATCAGGGCAAGATCGGTTGCGTTGTGCCTGAGCTGCGTTCAATCGAAGCGTGACGCAAGCGCGAAGATCGCATGTCATCCGACATCGTTCTGCGAAAGGGCGTCGTTCAAAATAGTAATATCAGGGCGTTGTAAAACGGCGGGCCTCGATCGGCTGGGATTTGGCCAGGGGGCAGACGTGTGGCCCAAGCCGGGCGGTCGATCGCTTCGGATGCTGCAACGCAAGCGGTCGCAGCATCCCAAAGCTTCGTCGGCCGGCCGTGTGGCAGCGGTTATTACGCCTCGGCCAGTCCTTCCAGTAACCTGCGCCATTGTGCCAGCGTTTCGGAACCGATGCGGCCGGGGCCCGCGTCCAGCATCCGGTGGCGCATACGCTCGGCAAGCTGGATGCGCCAGTCATCACGCAAGGTGATTCCCTCGGCTTCGGCCCATGCGACTGCCTGCGCGACAAAGGGTCGGTCAGGAAGCAGCATATCGGCAAAGAGTCGCTCTGGTCTGCGCTCGATCCGGTCAAGCTGCACTGCAAGCTCCTCGACGACAAAGAGATCTTCAATTGTGCTGTCCTGAAGATTTGTGAGCGCCTTGAGCATGTGCAGCTCTGTTCGGTCTGCCAGAGTGGATGCGAGCCTGCGCCCTTCAGACGAATCGTCGAGCACGAGCTTTGGCGGCCGCGCCTGAGTCTCACTGAGCAGGCGCGCCATCACCGGCATGACATCGGCCCCACAGGCGGGCGCAAACACCATGTCACGCTGTGGCACGAATTGGCCTGCGGCAATGGTAAGGGTCTTGAGCATGTTCATATAGGTCTGTTCGACCCGGCTTTGCACGAGCACAGGTTGCGCGCCCCCCATGCTGACCTCAGCCACTGCCAGATTCAGCGCCGCGCGCACAGCAAACCCGGCGCCGCGCTGGCTGTCGCTGCCCTCGGCTTCCAGCAGATCCCCACTGACACGGGTGGAGCCATCGCGACTGATAAAGACCTTGCGCGCCCGTGCCAGTCGATCGGCATCGACAAGGAACGGCGAGTGCGTCGTGTAGAGGATCTGGTTTTTCAGCGCGAGCCCTTCGAAAAATGCCGAGAGATCACGCTGGGCCAATGGATGCAGCGAGTGCCCCGGCTCGTCGAGCAGCAGCACGCAGTTGTCATGGGCACCATCGGCTTCGTGCAGAAAGACCAGAAAGAAGCTCAGGAACCATTGCAGCCCTGTCGAACGGTGCTCAAGCTCCACTTCCTGTGGACGGCGGGAATCGGCTACCCAGATGCGGAAATGATTGCCATCGGCCTCGAAGCGGAACCGGTAATCGCCCTGCTTCCACCAATCCGCGAAGCGCGCCGTCAGTTTCGTGCCTGCTGATTGCAGCAGGATGGAGCGGGTGCGTTTGGCCTCCGCAATCTGCGCGAGAGACGCTGCGTCAGGCCGGGGCTCTTCGGCGCGCGCACGCTGCCACAAGCTGCGCATCAACCCGACCTTGCCCTTCTCGGCGATCATGCGGGCTTCGGCTTCGTCGCGGATGTCACGAAAATCGCGGCCCAGTTCCAGAATTTCCTGCGCCTTGACGCCCACAAAATCGAAGAGCACGCGCAAGGTCCGGGCCTTTGCGCTTTCCTTCGCGCCAAGGTCGGCGCGATCCATATTGTCAACGACATGAGGCAGATAGATTTCGGAATCCAGATTGCCGTAATTCGAATAATAGACAAAGCGCGGCAAGCAGGAAATCACGGCACGGCGCACCTCGTCGCGCGCTGCAGGGTCGGGCGCGATGATGGCGGCCATTTGCTGCCCCAGCGTCTTTTGCAGATTGCGCAAGAGCGGGATGACCTGACTTGTCGCCGGCGGGTCTTCGGGGATCAATCCGGCCACGCAGTTGCGCGCCAGTCGCAGGTCATTCCCCGTGACATTGCCTGAGCTTTCCAGTTCATCGAGTAGATTTTCCACAAGCTTGCAGCTTGCATCCTGCAGCGGATCGCCTTCCATCCCGGCCAGATCCCGGCGTGCCTGCCGCAGCGCGCTCAGCGCGGTTGCGACAAATCCATCCTGATCCAGTTGATAATCGGGAAAGGCGATCCGGTAATTGCCGTCATAGAGCCGCGCCACCGAAACGCGCTGCGCCTGTGCCACTGGTATCCGCGCCAGCTCGGCCAGCCGCCCGGCTTCGCGACCAGTGTCAAACTCGGCAGTGATGAACTGGAACTGCTCTGGGGCATTGCGGATCGTGGAGAACAGCGCCTTGGGATAATCCGACGTCGGCTGCAAGACGCCTTCGCTTGCCGGGTTCAGCTTCCACAAAGGCAACAGCAGGTTTGTCTTGCCTGATTCGTTGACCCCGATCAGTGCGGTGACAGTCTCGGCTTCCAGCCAGCCGGAATCCATGACAGAGCGGAAATTGCTGACACGGTAGCGCACCAATCTGAAGCCCGCGCGTGGGGGCGGCGTTGCAGCATCTGTCGCGATGGTGAAGTCGGTTTCGTGACGCATGGCAAGGTCTCCTTGTCAAAAATCAGGGATGATTCTCCAATCGTCCCGGTTTCCAGATCCGATCGTCTGGAGCAGGGGGCTGCTGGGCTGGACCCTGTGCGACTGCAATATCTCTGCAAGCAACAAGACAGGCGCGATCACGCCCAACCACAACGGTTCAGCCGTCTAGCCCCGGTTTTTTGCGGTCGCATAGGCCCATCTTCACGATGAGCAGTTTCTGGCGGTCATCACCGACCCGCGCGCGCTGTGGTGGCATGACCAGCAGCGGCAGCCCGACAGCGAACAGAAAGAACAAAAGGGTCATGACCTCACTCCAGAGACTTGATGGTTACGATGACGCACGCCCGGCCCATCAGGTTGAAGCGCGCGGTGGCGTTGCCACACAGGGCCGAAATCAGCATGGCCGTCGCGCCGGACCGTCCGGTCAACGCCCGTTTGCAGCGCTGGCGCGAGAGAAGGGGCGGGCGCATCGTATCTTTCCTTGGCAGCCTCGATTGCGTTTCTGGCCCTGACATGACCGGGTTGGCGCTGCCTGTCCGATCTGCCCGAGACATCATGTCAGGGAGGCGCAGTGTCTTACTGCGCGATGGTTAACAAACGCGGGAGCGGCGGCTTTCATCCCGAAAATCGGAAAGAAATCTATACCGGTTGGAGTTCGCGCAGCCCAAAGGCGGATCTCCGGCAAAAGCGGGAGGGGGCAAGACAGAGGCGCGGTCAGGTGATCTAGGGATGACACCGGCAAGGCAGATGTTTGTGCGCTGCCAATGACAGGGCGATACCATATCCGTGCGCATATGTCGTTATGCAGGCTGCGCCTGTGGAGGTCACGCAGCCATTTCTGCGCGGTGCATTCCCCACGCAGCGAATGTCACGCTGTCTGTAATGTCGCTTACGACCTTGCCAGGCGGGTCTTTTTTCGAACGCGTCAATCTGAAATGGTGCTGCGAGAGAGGATTGAACTCTCGACCTCTCCCTTACCAAGGGAGTGCTCTGCCACTGAGCTACCGCAGCACGTTGGGCGGCTAGGTAGTCGGAAACGCGCGCTTGCGC
>SKIM01000046.1 GCA_007116445.1 Natronohydrobacter sp. | reverse complement strand
CGGTCGCTGCGGGTTTCCAGATCGGCCCCGGCCTCGCGCCGCTCGGTGTCTTCTGCGATCAGGGCCGCGCGGTAACGGGTTTCGTTGGTCCGATATTCCAGATCGAGGGTTTCCATCGACCGGTTTTCGTCTTCGGTCGGCTGGGGCTTTGCGGCCAGCTCGGCCAGTGCTTGGCGAATTTCCGACTGACGCCGGGCGATACGAACAGATTCCAGCATGTGGTTTACTCCTGTGTTGCTGGTGAAGGTTGGTCAGTTTCCAGCGCGCGAATGGCGTCTTGCCATGCATCGCGCGCTGGGGACTTGAGGGGCGGGGGATGCCCGCATTCAATGCGCGTCTTGCGGGTGTGACAAGTCGTGCAAAGGGATTGGACGTTATCGGGATCGAAGCCCAATTCGGGATGCGTGCGCACTGGCTTGACGTGATCGACATCAAGTCGGCCTCGCGCACCGCAAATCACGCAACGGTAGCCATCGCGCTCAAGGGTCGCCATGCGCAGAACCTGCCAGCGCCGGGTTGATGTGACGCGCTTGGAATGGCGCTGAAATTCGGTTTTCAGCTCCATAGCGCGCGCGCCTTCTTCTGTGGCGCGGCCTGCATGCGCGCGCCTTGTGCAACCGCGATCACCGCCGCCGCCGCTGCATCGATCCGGCCAAGGGAACGGGCCTTGGCCAGCTTGTGATTGCCAGCCGGGTCAACCAGCGTGATTGCATCAGCGAAGGCAAAGCGCAGCAGCATCGAGGGCGCGACCTTCACTTGCGCGTCAAACAGCGCGCGCCGGAATCGCTCGATATCTTCGGCACTGTCCTTCCAGCCAAAGCCGCGCCAGATGAAGGGCACGCGGGCCAGCCCTGCGCCCTGCATGGCTTCGAGAAATTCAGCATGGCGGAAGCGGTCGCCCACGATGCAAGCCGGGTTCTGGCCATCCAGATGCTTGACCACTTCGGCCAGCCATCGCCCTGGGGGAACGGTGTTTTCGCCCATCACGGATAGTTCGCCGCGCGCGTTCATCTGGACATATCGATCTGATACGCCATCCGCCGCGCCGCGATCTGCCAGCGCGGGGAAGGCCGGGAAAGTGCCGATAGCCTCAAGCCGTCCGGTCTCTGGCCAGTAGAAAGCCGCGGCGCTCATACTGCGCGATCCGCCCAGATCAATGCCCAGAACGCATGGGCCATCGCGCGGGGGCAATTGATCGGGGTCAACTTCCGCCGCCATCCATTCGTCAACCGTCACAAGGACAGAGCGATCTTCGGTCGAGACGCGCTCATTCCGATTCAGGTTGCGGAAGCTGGACAGGGCAGAACCGCCGCGCGCGATTGCCCGCCGCGCCTGTGCCTCAAGCCAGTCAGGGGTCGAACCGATGCCTTCCACCGCGCCGGGGTTGGCAATGAGAAGGCTCTCAAGATCATCTGCAGGCAAGCCCATAGGGGGCCGGTGTTCCTGAATGAACGTGCCGGGGGGCGGTTCATCCAGCCAGCGGCTGAACGTGTTGGCGTCGTCGGGGGCCGATGTGGAAATGATGATTGCGCGCCCGTCACGCTTGCCCAGACCGGACAAGATCGCGTTCTCCAAGCTGTCGCCCTTTTCACGCTCCCATGCGGCGCGTTCATCGAGGATCGCCAAGGTAGGGGCACCGCCCAGAACCGACTTGCCATCTGCCGCGATCACGCGCGCCAGCCCGCCGCCATTGCCCGCAAATTCGACTTCGAGTTTCGATCCGCGCCGGATTGCGAACAGATCCTGATCTGCTTGCGGCAAGCCCTCAATGTAGCCCACCAGAAACTGAAATGCGATCTTGGCCTGATCGCGATTCCGCGCCGCAAAGATGATCTCGCGTTTGGGTTGGGGGGCTTCTTCCAGCGCGCCCACCAGCTCGGCCAGCGACAGACCAGCGGCCAGCGCGGTCTTGGCGTTGCCGCGCCCGATAGACAAAACGCCCACCATCACGTCAGGACGGAAAGTCCCTTTGACAAAGGATTTCTGGAATTTTGCCAGTTTTAGCGGTTTTCCGGCTTTTTTGCCTTCTGGAATCCGCAACAAGGCCAGAAATTGGCAAGCGCGCATTCCGGGTGTTTTTCCCCGGATTTTTTCGAGTAGAGAGAAAACAACAGTCCCACCCCGGTCCCCAGAGCGTGCGGAATCGTCGGCATTGGGACCAAAGCCGGGAAGGTATGCAACCGCGTTTCCGCTGTCTTTCTTCATCTCGCGCGCCTCTCTCTCTTTCACCGTTGTGCAGATGTTCCTGCCCAACCGGTGAGGTCGTTGTGGCGGATAGCAGGCGACTTACAGCCGGGAATAAAACCCAGCCCGTCGCCCCTATCCGCCGCGATCTTGCCTGCCCGAACGGAGCCTGGCCGCCGCCTTGGATACAAACGCCCTGTCCCTCTGGCGTCTGCGCGCTCCCGTGTTCACCGCGATAGGGTCGCAGTGCCGCCTTGGGGCAAGGAGCGAACGGGCCTTTCGGCACGTCATGGCTACCCCTGAGCTTGGCGGTCTCCTCTCTAGCTCGATACTCTGACGGCGGAACATGTCGCACCGGGCACACCGCCAGAGGGCGCAGCTCAAGGCCGCGCCGTGTCCTTCTCAATCCTCGATCAGCTCCCCTGTGCGCCGCCTAAACAGATCATCCACCATGCCGCGCATGACCTCGATCTGCTTGCGTGTGGGCTTGAAGTTGCGCCAATGCGCGCGGCGTGCCATGTCGCGCGCAAAGTCGCGTAGCCATGCCGTTGCGGCCTTCTCGGCGCAGACAGGCATGTAGAACAGCAGGCGCTCAAGCTCTGGCCCTGTCATGCCGCTACCCCCCTGTAGCGCCCTATGGCGCGCTGCATGGCGTAGGACAGGCCGGACGTGCCGCGCGCATGTGGTGTCTTGCCCTCATGCGGGTTAGCGCCCCGGAAGTCATAGAGCGCGCCCACCTGATCGCGGATCGCGTGCCGAATGTCTGGGGGCAGGGTCTCGGCTGTCGCGCCGAAGCCTGCCTCATACTCGATCACGAAACGGGCATGGCGAAGATACTCTGTGACCGTCTCGCCCAGAACCAGAACCGGACGCATGCCGCCAATCAGCTCGGCCTCGATCAGCTCGCCCTCGGCCATCGCCTGAAATGTGGGATCATCACCCAGAACCGGCCCAATGGGCAGGCGCAGGCGGTCGCTGTCGGGCCAGCCTTCCAGCGTCACGCGGATCATCTGAGTGATCAGCGCCATCTCTGCGGCCTCTTGCAGCTCATACGCCGCCGCCTCGGTCATTTCGATCAGGCTTGCGTCGTCATAGTCGCCATCGATGCGCAGATGATTGCGAGTCGCGGCCAGATCGAGGTCAAGCGGGGGGCGGGTCAGGCGCTCGATGGTCATTCTCATGCCACATGCTCCTTTCCCCAGTGCAGGAAGCGCAGGCGGTTTTCGAATGGCAGTGACAGGAACAGCCAGCGCAGCACGCCCTTGCGTTGGTCAAGGTGCAGCGCGCGGCCTTGCAGCTCTGTCGCCACGGCCTCGGCCATCGCCACAAGCTCGGCCTCGCCTGCGCGCTTGGCCCACTCCTGCGCCGCGCTTGGGTCGAGGGCTTCCGACTGGGGCATTCCCTCATGAAGATCGATCAGCGCCGCTGTCATGAGGGGGCGCGCGTCTTCGGGATGCGCTGCCGCTATCGCCTCGGCCAGATCAGCGGCGCTGCGCATCCGAACGGCAATACTGACGTGTTTCCAGTTGGAACCTATGCCGGTAAGTGCCTGATATTGCTTTGGGGGCGAGTTGGGAATTTCTGGCGCTACATCGCTGGAAGGATTAGCATTTTGCACACCTCCCGGGATCGCCAAACCTTTTTCATGTCTCTGAAAAGTCATAGCTTTTCGCCCTTTTGTTGGAACTTTTCGTCAAAGTTGGAACTTTTGCCCGCCTCCGATGTGCCGGTCAGGGCGCGCTTGCGGTCGAATTTCTTCGCATAGAGCGCGATCATCGCGTCTGATTCGTGCCCTATCCATGCCTTTACCTGATCGCGGGTCGCGCCTGCCTCGATCAGCAGCTCAGTGCGGCGCTTGCGCAGGCCGTGGGCCGCCTTGCCCTCTATCCCGGCCTCTCTGGCCTTCTCGGAAAACCACTGCGACGCGGCCTTAATGGATCGCACAGAGCCGTGCGCGGTCACTATGAAGCCCAGATGCCGCTCGGGGCGCTTCTGGATCGCGTCCAGAAGGTGGTTCAGATCACCGCCCAGCCGCGCGCCAAGGGGCGATGCGTGCCGCGCCATCGGCACATAGGCTTCGCCGCCTGTTTTGCCCTGGCGAAGTGTCAGAATGCCGTCGCGGCCTATATTGCCCTCGCCAAGCCTGATCGCGTCTGAAATGCGCGCGCCGGTCCAATAGATCAGCTCGAAGGCAAGTCGCGGGGCGCTGTCGATCGGCCAATGCTTGCGGAACTTGTCAACGTCGCCTTGCGTCCAGCTCGCATGACCGTCTGTCGCTTGGGTCTTTGACTTTGCCACCGCCGCCGCCGGATTGGCTGGTAAGCTGAACGACTCTGTGGCGTGCGCCATCAGCGCGCGCCAGACTTTCAGCCGGTTGTTGCGGGGGTGCGGCTCAAGCCCTTTCAGGTCTGCGCGGATGTGCTCGGGCCTCAACGTGCGCAGATCGGCCTGCCCATAGCTCTCTGCGATCCGGTCAAGCTCGGGCCTGCGCCGCGCGCGGGTGCCGTCGCTCAGAGATTGCCAGTCGCCGCTGCGCAGATAGTCGCGGATCGCCTCATTGATCGATCCTTTCGGGGCTGGCAAGCGCAGGTCGATTCCGTCCAAGTCCATGAAGCTGGCCAGAGCCTTGGCATATGCTGCCAGAAACTTGGGATGATCTGTCGCCGCGTCTGGCATGGGCACACGCTTTGACCCTTTCGGCCCCATGTAGAATCGGGGATTTCCGCTCGGGAAGGTGCCGGACCGGTTCAGATGTTTCAGAGTTGTGGAAATACGGCGTCGCATGACGCAAGCCCTCCCTCTGCGCCGTCCGGGTCGCTGTCATGCATCACTAGATCGATCTGCGCGCGCGACCATAGCTTGACGCCCACGCGCGTGATCGGGGCTGGCATGATGCCTTCGCGCACCAGATCGTCGAACTTGGTTGTGGAAACGTCGAGATATTGCGCAGCGCGCGCGCGACGCAGGTATCCGGGCCAGTCTGGAAGTGTTGCTTTGCTCATGCCTTTCCCGCCTTTGCCAATGCGTCTTGAACAGCCTCGCGCTCGAATGCGAAGGGCTTTCCCTCGATAGCGCGCAGGCCGTGGCGCTTGCACCATGCCCAAAAGCGCGGGGGCATTTTGCGGCCAAAGCCCAGATCAGCAGAAAGATCACCGGCGTAAATCATGCGGTCGCCTCCGTGCTGCACTTGATCGCAGGGCGGGGAAGGCGCTTGCAGATCATGTGCGCCAGAGCCGGTAGACAGAGCATCATCACCGGGCCTTGAACGTATTCCTCTGAATACTTGATGTTGCCAAAAAACTGCGCGTCTGCGGTTTCTCCGTCTGCATCACTATCATAGAGAAATTCGATGTTGTCATCTGCCCAGATAATAAGCCAGTCAGGGCGCTTTATGCCTGCAAGGCCAAACTGTTGAGCCGTTCTGTCGCCAAGCGCGAAAAGCGCTTCGAGACGCTGCAAATCATCTGCGGCCTTGTCGCCCAAAAGTGCGGGGGCATATGCGTCTTTTCGATAGATCACCGTCTGAAAAATCGCGCGCGCAGCTTCCCTTGCGAATGGCGTGGCCGCTTTTACGGCCACGCCACGTTCAACCATCAGGCGCGTTGCAAACATGACCAGAAGATCGGCGATTGTGTAGCGGGCATGACCTTTGGGGCGATCAAGATAGCCTGCGCGCCGCCAGTTCCGCACTGTCGCTTGCGTCACGCCCGTGATTTCTTCGGCCTCATTCGGCATGTAGGTTTCAAGCTCTAGCTGCATCGCTCAATCTCCGACTTTGCGTAGTTAAACACACAATCAGATTTGCGTCAAGTCACACGTTTTATTCCTCTGGTGCATATAGTTCACCCAGATCACGCCTCACGGCCTGTATGAAGCGCGCGAATTGCTCGTCACTCATGGCGCGCAGTAAATCCGCAAATTCGGCGGCGCTCTGCTCTTGGGTGCTCATGCTGTCAGCTCCTGTAGATTTGAACGCAAAGTGTCGGTTTGGATCATCATGTCCACCAGCCGGTTCTGGATCGCGCGCTGCGCGCATTCGTCCTGAATTGCCTGTCCTACATCTTGTTGATTGAAGATCAGCGACAACAGCAAAATCTGATCGCGCAGATCGGACAGATCGTTGCAGATGCTCTGGACGGGCAAGCCGGGGGCGTGCCCCGGTGTGGGGGTGTGATCGGTCATTGTG
>SKIM01000146.1 GCA_007116445.1 Natronohydrobacter sp. | reverse complement strand
GCGCGCGGCAGGCCAAAGCCCAGATTGGCCCCGACTGACAGATGCGGAAACAGGATGTCGTCCTGAAACAGGATGCTGATGCGCCGCGCATGGGTCGGCAGATCCGTGATGTCGCGCCCATTGAGCGCAACGCGCCCCTGCATCCGGAAAACCGGGGGCAGGGCACCGATCAGCGCGGCCAACAAGGTCGATTTCCCGCAGCCTGACGGCCCCATCAAGGTCAGCACCTCGCCCTTGGCGACCGAGCGCGAGAGCGCGATCATGGGCCTGCCGCCCCGCCAGATGCGCAGATCATGCAAATTCAGGCTCATCCGATGCGCATCCCATGGCGGTTGCGAAAGAGCAAGGCAGGCAGCGCCAGGCAGAGGGCGAAAACCGCCATCGGCAGCGCCATCTGCACAACGGCCCAGACCCCGATCAGCCGCCGGTTGGCCGAGCTCGCAAGCGCCACGGCCTCGGTCGTGACGGTCGTCACACGGCCCGCGCCGATCAGAAGCGTCGGCAGATATTGCGCCACGGATGTCGCGAAGCCCACAGCCGCGGCCACCAGAAGCGCGCGGGTCAGCATTGGCAGCCGGATCGTCCAGAGCACCCGCATCGGCCGCGCGCCAAGGCTCGCGGCACTCAGCCCCGCGCGGCTGTCCCAGGCACGCCAGGGGTCAGCCAGCGTCAGATAGACGTAGGGCAGCACGAATACGAGATGGGCCAGCATCACGGCTGTCGGCGTGCCATCCACGCCGAGCATCAGCGCAAAGCTCGCCAGCCCCGGCAGAAACGCGATCTGGGGCACGATCAACGGCAGGTAAATCAGCGCATTGGCGCTGCGCCCGGGATTGGGGCGCGCCTGCAGGGCGGCAATGCTCAGGACAAGCGCGATCAGCGTCGCGCCAGACGCGATCAGCGCGGTCATGCCCAGCACCGGCCAGAGCGTGGCGGCTTGCGCAGTCCAGATGCGCAGGCTCAGCGTCTCGGGCCAGAGCGCCGGGAAACGCCAAAGCCCGGCGAAGGACCACAGCAAAAGCCCCGCAAGCCCCAGACCGACTGCGACACCAATCAGCAGTGCCGCCCCCGCCCCAAGCGGGCGCAACACCCGGTCCAGCGCGACACCGCGTGCGCCCTGCGCGGCCCAATGCTGCGACTGCCGCGCAATCAGCCGCTCCGCACCATGCCAGAGCCCCAGCGCGGCAATCACCAGTCCCAGTTGCAGCACAGCCCCCGCCGCAGCCTGAAACCGCAGGGCAAGGTCGGGATGCGTCGTCCAGTCGAGGATCTGCACCGCCAGCGTCGGCGGGCGCGTGGGGCCAAGGATCAGCGCGACATCGACAACCGACATGGAATAGGCGAGCACTGCATAGATCGGCAGGCGGATCTGCGCGATGACACGCGGTGCAACGGCCTTCATCCAGCCCATCACGCGGCCATATCCGAGCGCGCGCGCTACCAATTGGCTGCGCAGGCTGTCGGTCTGGGGCAGGGCGGCCAGCGTCATCAACAGCAGAAAGGGGACTTCCTTCACGACCAGCCCGGCCACAAGCGCAAGCCCCAGCGGGTCATTGACGATCAGCAGATCGGGCGGGCGGTCCCAGCCTGTGGCCCAGGGCGAGAGCCCGCGCGCGATCCAGCCCGAAGGCGCGATCAGAAAAGCCAGCCCGAATGCCGCCGCCGCATGGGGCAGCGCGAGCAGTGGTGCGAGCGCGCGCGTGACCCAGAGAAAGCTGCGCGTGCCCTGCCACGCAGCCACGATCAGCAGCGTCAGCGCCAGCGAGAGCGCCGTCGCGAGCAGCCCGGTGACGAGCGAAAGGCGAATGGCGTCGGCCAGTCCGGGCCATGCGAGCAGCCCCCGCCATGGCGCGAGGCTGATTTCGGTGCTGCCAAGCGCGGGCAGATACCCGAAAGCCGGACCTATCACGCCCGCAAGCCCTGCCATCACAGGCAGGGACAGGCAAATGAGCGCGCCCCAAAAGCCCGCCCGCGCGATATATCTCTGTCCCATCCGTCGCGGGTTTCCTGTAGCTCAATGGGTTGGCATACCTGTTGACGGAGTTGGGCGCGCAGGCGGGCGCGTCAAGGCGAAACGCTGCTCTGTGCCCGCAATTTCGGCTGCAGGCGCGGCCTTATCTCAACCCCAGCGCTCCAGCGCGGCCTCATCCGCATCTTTTGCCGCAACCCATGCCGCGCTGTCAGCCGAGATTTCCTTCTTCCAGAATGGCGCGCGCGATTTGAGATAGTCCATCAGAAAATCTGCGGCTGCAAACGCATCCGCGCGATGGGTAGATGCCGTGGCGACCATCATGATCTTCTCGCCTGGCCGCATCCGCCCATAGCGGTGCAGGATCAACAGATCGGCCAGCGCCCAGCGGCGGCTGGCGTCTTCGGCGATCTGGCGCAGGGCGCGTTCGGTCATGCCAGGGTAATGCTCGATTTCCATAGCCTGCATCTGCCCGCCATCATTGCGCACGATGCCGCAAAAGGTCACCACCGCGCCAATGCCTTCGCGACCTTGCGCGAAGCGGGCGCATTCTGCGCCGAAGTCGAACGGGGCTTCCTGCACGCGGATCTCCATTTCAGCCCCCTGTCATTGGCGGGAAGAACGCCACTTCGCGGACATTCGCAAGATCTGCGTCGAAATCAGCCAGTTCCTGATCAAGTGCGACACGGATCGCCGAGAGATCGAAGAAGGCCAGCGCATAGCGTTCGTCGCGCGCGCGCAACTCGACGATCAGGTCGTGGACTGTTGTCGCCTGGGTCGTGACCGTTTCGCGTGGCAGGCCAATCCGTTCGCGCAGCCAGGCAAAATAGAGGATTTCCAGCGTCATTTCGGAGCGTCTTTCAGATAGGGTTGCGCCTTTCGGAAGTAATCCAGGCCTGTGATCAGCGTCAGGATCGCCGCGATCCAGATCAGCGCCAGACCCGTTTTCCAGACCAGATCACCGCCGCTGCGGGCCAGATCGACAACATTGACATCCTGCGTGCCGAATTCACTCAGCGTTTCGATCAAGGCGGTATGGCTGCGCAGGGTCGTCGCCTCGCGCACATATTCCAGCCCCATGGCAAGAAACAGCACGGCGATCGCGGTCATCTGCGCGGTGGTTTTCCATTTCGCGAGCTTCGTGACCTGCAAAAGCCCGGCATTGTCCCCCAGAAATTCGCGCAAGCCAGACACGAAGACCTCGCGGAACAGGATCGCCGTGGCCGGCAGGATCAGCCAGGGGTCCATGCCGGAATAGCCTGTGATCACCAGCAACGCGATCACCACCATCGCCTTGTCGGCAATCGGATCGAGCATCGCGCCCAGGCGGCTTTCCTGTTTCCAGGCCCGTGCCAAATAGCCATCGAAGAAATCCGTGATCGCAGCCAGCGCGAAAAGCGTCAGCGCAAACCAATCCGCCCAGGGCCGATGGAAATAAAGAAACATCACCGCGACCCCCGGTGCCGCAAGCAGGCGCAGGACGGTCAGGATGTTCGGGACAGTCCAGGGCGTCATGGTCTTGGGTCCAGCCGGTATCTGCGATCTCATATTCATATCCTGAAAGCGCGCGGGGCGAATTGCAAGCCCTGCACAGGGTCGTCTTAGGCCGATCCCAGACGACCGGCAAGCCATTGCCCGATCATGTAATGCGCAATCGCCCCTTCACGTGCGGGCAGAAGGTCGGGATGGGCCCCATGCCAGGCGCGCAGGATTTCCTCGCGGCTGAACCAGCGGGCATCTTCCAGCTCGTCATCGCGCGTGATCACCGTGGACTGCGCGCGCGCCCATGTGCCCAACATCAGTGAGTTCGGAAATGGCCAGGGCTGGGATGCGATGTAATGCACCTTGCCGATCGGGATGCCGGTTTCTTCCATCACCTCGCGCGCGACGGCGGCTTCCATCGTCTCGCCGGGTTCGATGAAGCCCGCAAGCGCGGAATACATCTTTTCGGGCCAGCCCTGTGACCGGCCGAGCAGCACATGATTGCCATGCAGAACCAGCATGATCACCACCGGGTCCGTGCGTGGGAAATGTTTCGCGCCACAGGCCGGGCAATGGCGTTCCCATCCGGCCAGCGCAATTTCGCTGCGCTGGCCGCAGGCGGCGCAGAATTGATGCGTGCGATGCCAGTTGAACAGGGCCCGCGCAGTCCCGGCGAGCGCGGCCTCCGCACTTGCGAGCTGTGTCATCGCCAGGCGCAGATCGGTGAACCGGCACCCCGGACCAGTGCCGGGAAAGCATTGCTCCGACCGGTCGATGAACATCGCAAGTGCCGCGCGGTCAAGCGCGTCAGGCTCCCATGAGGAGATATCCGCCGCAAAGCAGCTGCGCCCGTCATGCTGGCCCAGATACAGCCAGGGGCGGCGGGCATGCGCCAGCATCGCATGATCCGCGCTGATCCAGCCAAGCTGGTCGCCGCATAAATGCGGCTTGCCACGCCAGAGCGGCAGGATCTGACTGGACGGATCATCCTGCGCGGCAAGCAGCGCATGAGGATCCGCCCGCGCCGCAGCATCACGGCTGGCCCAGCGTGCATGGAAAGAAAACTGCCATTTGCTCATCCGCCTCGCCTCATTTGTCTGTGGTCGAAAATGTGTCTTTTTGCCAGCAGCTCGGCGCAAAAATGCTCCCAATAGTTGTGCGACGTCCATGTGGGGCGTTACGAAAGTTGTGCCTGCTGCGCATCTTTGCTGGACCGAATCGCTAAGATCAGCTTTGCTGGATTCGGGTCAATGACGCGCGAAAACAAAGTAGAGAGGCGCGCAAATCCGTGCAAGACGCGATGGAATATCAGAGGGCTGTGTTGAACACGTCGGTTGGCGTTTCCACAACTGTCGATCTGCGCATCATGGAGACGACGGATCTTCATATGCATCTGCACCCCTATGACTATTATTCCGACACAGCTGATCCTGATCTGGGGCTGACATGTCTGGCCGGGTTGATCGATATCGCCCGTCAGGAAGTGCCCAATTCCCTTTTGTTTGACAATGGCGATTTTCTGCAGGGCACACCTGTCGGTGATTTCATCGCTTTCGAACGTGGTCTGCGCGAGGGCGATCTGCATCCGATCACCGAAGCCATGAATGCGTTGCGCTATGACGCGATCACGCTGGGCAATCATGAATTCAACTATGGGCTGGGTTTCCTCACCAAAGCGCTGTCACAGGCGGAATTCCCCGTAGTCGCAGCAAATATTTTGACGCAGGCCGGGCCAAGCCCGCGCAAGGATCGCCACTATGCCCGTCCCTACAGCTTGCTGCGCCGCCAGGTGACAGATCGCGCCGGGCGATCCTATCCGCTTTGCATCGGCGTGATCGGGGTGGCGCCCCCGCAGATCACGGTTTGGGAAAGACAGGCCCTGCGCGGGCTGATCCAGACCCGTGACATGGTCGAGACCGTTCGCGCCTTCGTGCCTGAAATGCGCGAGGCGGGGGCAGATCTGGTCGTGCTGCTGGCCCATTCGGGCATCGGCCCGATCCGCCATAGCGAAAACATGGAAAACGCGATCATCCCGCTGGCCGGGATCGAAGGGGTGGATCTCATCCTCAGCGGTCACAGTCACCAGGTTTTTCCGTCACGGGTCTTTGCCAATATCCCCGGCATAGATGTCGAGCGCGGCACAATCTGCGGCAAACCTGTGGTGATGAGCGGGTTCTTCGGCTCGCATCTGGGGCTGATCGACCTGAAGATGCTGTATACGGGCGGGCGCTGGACAGTTCTCGGGGCAGAGGTGACGACCCGCAGCTTGCGCGACGCTCCGACTGCGGCCTGCGGACCTGCGCTTTTGCCAGACGAAGCCCATGCGCAATTGCCCCGCATGCCGTGGGTGCGGAAAATTGTCGAACGGACGCATCTGGAAGTGATCGAGAACAACCGCCGCCGGATCGGGCATTGCGCGGCTCCGATCAACTCGTTTTTCGTGTATCTGGGCCAGACAGCGGCGACCGCGTTGATCGCGGATGCGCAGGCCGATTTCGTGGCGCGTCGCCTGCGCAGCCCAGAGCTGACCGCGTTGCCACTGCTCTCGGCCGTCGCGCCCTGCAAGGCGGGTGGGCTGGCCGGGCCGCGCAACTTCTCCAATGTGCAGGCGGGCACGCTGACCTTGCGGGCGCTGGGCGATCTTTATCTCTATCCCAACACGATTGCCGCATGTCGGGTGACCGGGGCGGATCTGCTCCTGTGGCTGGAGCGCTCGGCCTCGGCCTATAATCAGATCTATCCCGATCTGGCTGAGCAATTCCTCATGGATGAGACTTTCCCGTCTTATAATTTCGAGATCATTTACGGCTTGGATTATGAGATCGATCTGTCTGTCCCCGCGCGTTTCGCTGCCGATGGGCGAGAGATCGATTCCCGCCATGCGCGCATCCGCAATCTGACATGGCAGGGCAGGCCGCTCGATCCGGCGGC
>SKIM01000326.1 GCA_007116445.1 Natronohydrobacter sp. | reverse complement strand
GTCAAATTGCGAATTGACTTGGCGCGGCAGGGCCGTTATGCGGCAGGCTTGAATTGACACGGCGGGCACGACCAAGGATGAGGCGCCTCGCCAGAGGATAAGGAACGGAGCGATGAAACGCACCTATCAGCCCAGCAATCTGGTCCGCAAGCGCCGTCACGGTTTCCGGGCACGCATGGCCACCAAGGCCGGTCGCAAGATTCTGAACGCGCGTCGCCGCATCGGTCGCAAGAATTTGTCGGCCTGAGTGACATGGCCTGCGCAAGCGGGCCAGTGGAGCGCAAGATGACACCGCCGGAAGCAGATGTGGCAAGGCCCCAAGCCGACCCCACAAAGGCTTCGGCGGTTTCATCATGGGTGATGCCTGCGACCCTGACCAAACGCGCTGACTTCCTGCGCGCGGCCCGCGCCCGGCGGGCGCCCTGCCCTGCTTTTCTGTTGCAGGCACGGGCACGAGGCGTCGACGAAGACGCGCAGGGCGCGCGGATCGGCTACACATGCTCCAAGAAGCTCGGCAATGCCGTCATACGCAACCGCGCCAAACGACGGCTGCGCGCCATCGCGCGCGAGGTGCTGCCGGGATCTGCGCGCGCAGGTTGGGATTATGTGCTGATCGGGCGACCCGGCGCGACAGTCAGTCGTGACTTCGCGGCGATGTGCGCGGATCTGGAGCGCGCCTTGCGCAAGCTGCATGGGAGCGCCGAATGAGCCCGGCTGCATGGATCATCTCGCTGCCGATTCGCGCCTACCGCATCGTCTTCAGCCCGTGGGTGGGGCATAACTGTCGCTATCAGCCGACTTGTTCAGCCTATGCGATGGAAGCCTTGCAACGTCACGGCGCATGGCGTGGCACTTGGTTGGCCGCGCGGCGCATCGGGCGGTGTCACCCTTGGGGCCAGTCCGGCTATGATCCGGTTCCCGGCGCAGACCCCAGACATGATGCAGAGGCCAAGCAAGATGCTCGATGACACTGACCTGCCACTGATCCTGCAAGGTGCGCCTGACACGACCGAATTTCGCAAGCTCCGAAAGCGCATCATCCGCGAAACCCGCGCGGTGATCGACCAATATGGCATGGTAGAGCCCGGCGCGCGCTGGCTGGTCTGTCTGTCGGGCGGCAAGGACAGCTACACCCTGCTCGCAGCCCTGATCGAACTGCAATGGCGCGGGCTGTTGCCGGTCGAGCTGCTGGCCTGCAATCTCGATCAGGGCCAGCCGGGCTTTCCCGCGACCGTTCTGCCCGAATTTCTGACGCGGATGCAGGTTGCGCATCGGATCGAATATCAGGACACTTATTCCATCGTCATGGACAAGGTGCCGCAGGGGCGGACCTATTGCGCGCTCTGTTCGCGTCTGCGGCGCGGGAACCTCTACAGGATCGCGCGCGAGGAAGGCTGCAGCGCTGTCGTGCTCGGCCATCACCGCGACGATCTTCTGGAGACGTTTTTCATGAACCTCTTTCACGGCGGGCGGCTGGCAACGATGCCGCCGAAGCTGGTGAATGAAGACGGCGATCTGTTCGTCTACCGCCCGCTGGCTTTCGTCGCTGAAGAGGATTGCGAACGGTTCGCCCGCGCAATGAATTTCCCGATCATCCCCTGCGATCTCTGCGGCTCTCAGGACGGGCTCCAGCGCATGCAGGTGAAGGCGCTGCTGAACGAGTGGGAAAAGCGCAGCCCCGGACGGCGCAATGTGATGTTCCGCGCGCTGATGAATGTGCGTCCGTCCCATATGCCCGACCCAGCACTCTTCGATTTTCTGGCGCTTGCGCGCGACGGCCAACAGGAAAACCCAACGGTCGCGCCGGATTTGAGCGCCTTGTGACCACTCGCGCGCGCCAATTCCGGGAAAACCCCTTGACCTTTGTGCGGGGCTTTAGTTGAACCGCCCCTACCCTTGATTGACAGGAAACGGCCTTACGATGGACGAACAGAACCGCAATCTGCTTATGGCCTTCGGGCTGAGCCTCATGGTGCTCGTGGTCTGGATGTATCTGTTCCCCCCGCCTGAACCTGTCCCGCAACAGGCCGAGGATGTCTCGGAACTGCCGCTGGCCGAAGGCGCCGAGGCCCAGAGCATGGCCGATGCCGACGCGATCAGCACCGACGCAGAACTGCCACGCATCAGCATCGACACGCCCCGCCTGACTGGTTCGATCAATCTGCGCGGTGGGCGGATCGATGATCTGGCCCTGCGCGATTATCGCGAAACCGTCGATCCTGATTCCGATATCGTGCATCTGCTCAACCCCGAAGGCACGCATAACGCCTTCTATGCGCTCTATGGCTGGCGGCCAGGGCGTGACATGGGCTGGGACGACGTGCCCGGTGCGAATACGCCTTGGGAGCTTGTCGAGGGCACGGCGCTAAGTGTCGGATCGCCCATCACACTGGCCTGGACCAACGAGATGGGCCTGCGCTTCACCCAGCGTTATGTGATTGATGACAATTTCATGGTCACGGTCACGCAGGGCGTTGAAAATACGGGCGATACCACTGCGCGCATGGCCCCTTACGGGTTGATCTCGCGCCATGGCGAGCCTGATGATCTAGAAAATTTCTTCATCAGCCACGAAGGCTTCATCAAGGTGGCCGACGGGCGTCTGTCGGAAGACAGCTACCGCAATGTCCGCGATTTCCGCATCCATGAGCGCGAGAACACCAACGCCCGCGTGACCGAGGTCGGCGCGAATGGCTGGTTGGCGATTGCCGACAAATACTGGATGGCAGCCGTGGTTCCGATGCCGGGCCAGAGCTTTTCTGCCGTGCAGCGCTACGTCCCTTCGCGCGATGTGTACCAGGCCCGCGCCGATCTGCCGACGTTGGTCGTGGGGCCGGGCGAGAGCGATCAGGTCGAAACCCTGCTCTTTGCCGGCGCGAAGGAATGGTCCGTTCTGCGCGCTTATGAGCGCGAGTTGGGTATCGAACGCTTCATCGATGCGATCGATTGGGGCTGGTTCTTCTTCCTGACGAAACCCATTTTCGCAACGCTCTATTTCATCGAAGGCGTGATCGGGAACATGGGCTGGTCGATCATCGTGCTGACGCTCTTGATCAAGGCCGTGCTGCTGCCGCTCGCATGGAAGAGCTATGTCTCTATGGCCAAGATGAAAGAACTGCAGCCCGAGATGCTGGCCATCAAGGAACGCGCAGGCGATGATCGCCAGAAGCTCCAGCAGGAGATGATGAAGCTCTACAAGGAGAAGAAGGTCAACCCGGCAGCGGGCTGTCTGCCGATCCTGCTGCAGATCCCGATCTTCTTCTCGCTCTACAAGGTGATCTTCGTCACGATCGATCTGCGCCACGCGCCATGGTTCGGGGTGTTCAATGACCTGTCGGCGCCCGATCCGACCTCGATCATGAACCTCTTTGGGCTTCTGCCCTGGGCCGCACCTGCGCCTGACAGCATCCTGTCGCTGATCTTCATTGGCATTCTGCCGATCTGCCTTGGCGTATCGATGTGGCTGCAGATGAAGCTGAACCCGACACCCACTGAGCCGATCCAGCAAGCCGTCATGACCTGGATGCCGTGGATCTTCATGTTCATGCTTGGCTGGTTTGCCTCGGGTCTGGTGCTCTACTGGATCGCGAACAACGTGATCACCTTCACGCAGCAATACACGATCATGGCGATGAATGGCGCGCGTCCCGATCTGCTGGGCAATATCGGCGTCAAGAAAAAGAAGAAGACCTGAGCAGATGGGGTGGCGGCTGGCGCATATCTTCCGCCATCCCATCAAGGCGCATGGGCGCGAGGCTTTGGCCCGTGTCACGCTGGAAGCCGGTCGCTGCCTGCCCTATGATCGCCATTGGGCCGTCGCGCATGAAACCGCGATGCTGATGCCCGGCTGGAATGCCTGCATGAATTTCACGCGCGGGGCCAAGACGCCCGCGCTGCAAGCCATCGATGCGAAATTTGACGAAGGTGCAGGGGTGATCACCCTGACGCATCCCGACCGCCCTGCCCTGACTTTCGCCCCCGACACAGCGCAGGGGCAGGCTGATTTCCTGACTTGGATCGCGCCCCTGATGGCGAGCGGACGCGCGCAGCCTGCGCGGATCGTGACCGCCGGGCGCGGCATGACCGATACGGATTTCGAGAGCGTGTCGTTCCTGAACCTTGCCTCGAACCGGGCGCTCGGCCAGCGCCTCGGCCTTGATCTGGGACTGGACCGCTGGCGCGGCAATTTCTGGCTCGACGGGCTCGCCCCATGGGAGGAATTCGACCTGATCGGGCGCGAGATCACCATCGGCGCAGCACGGTTCGAGATCGTCGAGCCCATCGGCCGCTGCCGCGCGACGATGGTGGATTGCGCAACCGGGCGGATCGATGTCAACACGCTCGACGCGCTGGAAGAAGGCTATGGCCACACGAATTTCGGCGTCTATGCGCGGGTGATCACGGGCGGTCCAGTTTGTGTGGACGACAGCGCGGAGCTTGCCACATGACCACAGGCCCCGACCCGGACACGCTGCACCCGATGCCGGGTTTCCCGCGCATCGCAGCGCTGCGTCCACAAGCTGCCGGGCGCGAGAATGTGACGGTCGGCCCCTACAGCTACTATGACGACCCCGAACACGCGACCGAATTTTTCAACCGCAATGTGCTGCATCATTTCGATTTCGTCGGCGACCGGCTGGTGATCGGGCCATTCTGCGCCTTTGCGACGGGATGCCGGATCGTGATGAACGGGGCCAATCACGCGATGTCGGGATTTTCAACCTATCCGTTCAACATCTTCGGCGCGGGCTGGAAAGAGGGTTTTGACCCCACGACATGGGCGGCCGAAAATCGCGGCGACACTGTGATCGGCGCAGATGTCTGGGTCGGCACGGAGGCCTGGATCATGCCCGGTGTGACCATCGGGGCCGGTGCGATCATCGCGGCAAAGGCCGTCGTGACCCGCGATGTGGCCCCCTATGCTATCGTGGCGGGCAATCCCGCGCGCGAGATCCGCCGCCGGTTTGACGATCCAACCATCGCATCCCTGCTTGACATTGCGTGGTGGGACTGGCCGGTCGAGCAGATCACCCGCAATCTCGATGCCATTCGGGGCCGCGATCTGGAACACTTGAGGAGAGCTGCGTGACCCTTCCCTTCCCCCTGGCTGATGAGCCCGATACTTTCGCCACGGAAGCGGGCCGCAAGCTTCTGACAGGCGAGGTCGAATTCCTCAAAGGTGTCGTGGCCATGGACGGCCTGCCACCTGCCGACCGGCTGGAGGTCTGTTTCGCGGGCCGCTCGAATGTTGGCAAATCGAGCCTGATCAATGCGCTGACCGGGCGTCGGGCGATTGCGCGGACCTCGAACACGCCCGGCCGGACGCAGGAAATCAACTATTTCACGATTAGCGACAGCCATTATCTGGTCGATCTGCCAGGCTACGGCTTTGCGAAAGCGCCCCTGCCCGTGGTCGAGAAATGGCAGCGACTGCTGAAAGCCTATCTCTCGGGGCGTGCGACGCTGCGTCGGGCTTTTCTGCTGATCGACATGCGTCATGGCGTCAAGGATGTCGATGCCGAGATCATGAAGCTTCTGAACAAATCCGCCGTGACCTTTCAGGTGGTGCTGACCAAGGCCGACAAGCTGAGCAGCGCCGATCAGGACAAGACGCTGGCGCAGGTGCGCGCCGCGCTGGCAAAACACCCGGCGGCCTATCCCGAACTGGTCGTGACCTCGTCCGAGAAGGGTCTCGGCATTCCCACGCTCCGCGCCATCATCGCGGGGCTCACCTGATGAAGAAGCAAAAGCCCATGAGCCAAGACTGGTTTGCCACTGCCCGGACCCTGTCCGAGGCGCTCCCCTATCTGCAGCGCTATGCAGGCGCGGTTGTCGTGATCAAATTCGGCGGGCACGCGATGGGCGATGCCGAAGAAATGGCGAGTTTCGCGCGCGATGTGGTCTTGATGCGGCAAGTCGGCGTGAACCCGGTGATCGTGCATGGCGGCGGTCCGATGATCAACGAAATGCTGGGCAAGCTGGCGATCCAGTCCGACTTCGTGCGCGGCAAGCGGGTGACCGATGCCGCGACCATGGAAGTCGTCGAGATGGTGCTCTCGGGCGCCGTCAACAAGCGCATCGTGCAGGCCATTCAGGACGAGGGCGGGCGCGCCGTGGGGCTGTCGGGCAAGGATGGCGGCATGGTCACCTGCGAGGCCGATGACCCCGAACTGGGCCTCGTGGGCCGCCCGGTCGAGGTGAATACCGACCTGCTGCACCATCTGTTTACAGGCGGTTTCATCCCGGTGATTGCGCCCTTGGGCATGGGCCGGACCGGCGAGACCTATAACATCAACGGCGACACCGCGGCGGGCGCCATCGCGGGCGCGCTGAAAGCTGACCGGTTGTTGCTGCTCACCGATGTCTCGGGCGTCAAGAATGCCGAGGGCGAGGTCGTGACGCAGCTCACGCCCGCACATGTCCGCGAACTGACCGAAGCCGGGGTCATCGCAGGCGGCATGATCCCCAAGACCGAAACTGCGCTGGCAGCAATTGCAGGCGGGGTGCG
>SKIM01000148.1 GCA_007116445.1 Natronohydrobacter sp. | reverse complement strand
TCACGAGGGTTCAGGAAGCCTCAGGGCGCGTTCGTGCAGCTCAGTGCCATTTGATACCTTTCGGCATCGCGGTAGCACAGGAGAACGCTACGATGCCATTGACAGTAAAACAAATCGAAGCTGCGCGTTTCGGTGTGGAAAAAGAACGGCTGAGTGATGGGGGTGGGCTTTACCTGCGCCTGTTTCCCAACGGGGCAAAGCGGTTTCAGAGCCAGGTCGCGCGGGCGCCGGGCAGCAAGACGCGCGGCTGGGTGACGCTCGGGCAGTATCCCGAGATGAGCTTGAAAGCCGCGCGTGGCCTCGCGGCGCGCGTGCATACGCTTGCTGAAGATGGTCTGTCCATCGAGGCCATCCGTTGTGAACTCGATGGCACCGCGCAAACAGCCCCAGATGCTTGCGGTTCCGTAACGGTTCAAGCCAAGCGCAGTCAGAGGCAAAGCAAAGCAAAGCGAACCGCAGCGGTGTCCGATAATGCTGTCTTGCTACGCGATGCGGCACGACGCTGGTTCGAGAACAAGCGACCCACGCTGAGCAACGGGAAACATATCGATCAGAATTGGAACACGATTGCGACTTATGTCTTGCCTCAACTGGGAGATCGGCCAGTGGTCGAGATCAAGCGCCGCGAGGTGGTAGAAGCCCTCAGGCCGATCTGGCACGCAAAAAACACGACGGCCAGCCGGACACTCGGCCGATTGAGGGAGATCATCGAACTCGCGCGGCTCGAGCATGACCTCGAAATTGCCAATCCTGCTGATTTCTGTACGCGAACGGCCTTCGGATATTCAGCCAGACGCACCGAACATCACGCCGCACTTGCGCCAGAGGAGATGCCGGAATTCTGGCACTGGTTGCAGGACACGACATGCGATGAGAATATTCGGATTGCCACGCAACTTCTCGTACTGACAGCAAAACGCACAGGCGAGGTCCGGTTCGCGGAGTGGTCGCTTATCGACATATCTCGGGGGATCTGGACTAGCAGGGACAGCCGGATGAAATCGCGCAAGACCCACCGGGTGCCGCTGAGTCGGCAGGCGAAAATGGTGCTCGACAATGCCGTAGTGCTTTCGGCGGGCAAGCGGCTGGTGTTCGCGAAACGGAGCACGGCAAGCGGTACGATCAGCGAGAATGCCATCCTTGGGCTGGTCAAGCGCTTCAAGCCTGATCTGACAGGCCATGGGTTCCGCGCCAGCTTCAAGACCTGGGCCCGACTCCAGCGCCGGTATGACCGCGATGCGGTTGAATACGCCTTGGCGCATGTGCCGTCCAAACTTGAAGAAGCTTACATGAGAGACGATCTTCTCGCGGAACGCGCAGAATTGATGCAAGATTGGGCAGATTATGTGACCGGGGGCACTACACCCCGGTGCCTGCGAGAGCAGTTCGTCGAGACCTGAAGCATCGCATATACTGCGGCAGATTCTCTGCACAGCATAGGATCTAGCGTCGAACATGTGCGCGGTGGCTGTCTCGTACCGCATACCGTAGATCGGGCAGATCAGAGCTCCTCTGATCGGCGTGTTCAGGAGTGATGCAAGCTGCTCCCTTATGCACGCACAAAAATTGCCGCAGCATGACCAGCGTCTGTGATGCTGCGAAAAAGGTAATTTCGCGGTTTTCGCCCTTTCAGCGCCTGGATGAACTGAGCTCACATGCACATTCCTGGGTCATCATCTGGCCTGCCAATTTCAGCTGGGACTTCTGTGTCGCTGACGGCTGGCGTCGGATCAATCTGCTCCTTGGGCATGCTCTCCAGCTTTTTGCGGAGCCGGTCCAATAATCTAATCGCGTCGATCGGTTTCAGCGCATCCGTTTTACTATTGACCGAGAGCCATGGCAGATCCGGGCTTTCCATGTGCAGCATGTTAAGTTGGGCTATCTGTTGCGCCAGTTTACCGGGCGATCGCGCGATGCATGTGCGCGAAATAATCAAGAAATCACGCCGGGGGCGAGAGATTTGGAGCCTTGGCATCGGAACGGGCGGGTGTAGAGTTAGGATGCTTTCAGGTTCCAGCATGCTCCCCGTAAGTCGCGTGATATATGCGGTCTGCAGAACCTGCACACTCAGCGCGGGCAAAAGATGCGCGGGTATGGCCAGCCAGTCACCGGGCTCACAGGGTTGCGGCACCGGCCAGTTCGGATTGTGTGCAAGTGTTTCCCAGCCGACCTGCCTCGCGTGAGCCTCGGCGAAGCGATGTGCATCGCTGCCAGCCTCTGCCGAGGCAGCAAGACCTGACCCGGACGGTGACAGCCAAAGGGCGCTCTCATCTGCGAAGCGCAGGTGTAACGCTCGCGATGAATGCGAGATCCTGATCTGCACGCGCAGTCCGAGTCGGCCGGCGAGCGCGCGCGCCGAGATCATTGACTCGGCGAGCTTGTTTGCGGAAATGGATCGGCGAAGTAGTCGCTGATCATGCCCATCATTTGCTCCTGTCCGGTTTCCATCCGCTCCGTCGCGCGCGCCATTTCGGTGATCGGCTCGAGAGCCTCTAGGAGCGCCGCCTGTCCCGCTTCCAGCTGCGACAGCCGAGCGTCCAGCGCGTTCAGCGTTGTGACGAGATGGGACTGGCTGAACTCGATCCCCTCCAGTCGTTCCAGAATTTTGATCAGGGCTTGCTCCAGACTTTGGCCCAACTCCAATTCCTGCGCTTCCGGCCGCGTCAGCAGCGCCAAAAGCTGTCTCAGCTCCGTGACTGTCAGATGAATCGCCGCAGTCGTCTCGCCGGTTTTCGTCGATTGCGCGAGCATTGTGTTCATCAGCATTTGCAATTCCTGCAGGTTCATTGGTCTGATGCAGGTATTTTCTGTCGCCATGGGAAATCTCCGTAAGAATAGTGTTAAGGGGGTCGGCACGGGTACTGAGTGCGCTGAGCAACTTTCGCAGTTCGAGAACGGTGTGGGTGTCTCTCAGCTGTCGGTTCAGTGCGAAGCGCGCGTTGATGGCGCTCGGAACGAGATCGTTGCTGAGCGTTTTGCCGCGAATCGCACCCGAGTCCTCATAGCGGAAGGCATAGCTCTGGACGCCGTGCGAGTTCGGCGTCAATTCAACCGCGACCTCGGCACGCTGCCAGAGCGCGTTCCGCAACTCCTCCAGCCCGGTTGGTTGATCGCGGCAGAAAACGTCATCCAGCGCAGCTGCGATATGGGAATGCGCTGGCGTAAGCCGCCGCCGTTGCGGCAGGTTGAGCGCCAAGGGTGGTCGAGGCACGATCGGGATCGAGAAGTGATGCAATAATGCGGTCTCAGCATTGTCACAGCGCTGCTTCATGTTTGAACAATCAAGCCAGCGCCCAGAAAAAGTCATGGGCAGAAAAATCATATGCGCATGATCCACGCCTTCGTCACCCGGGTGTGGCGAGTGCGCGAAGGCGATCCATGGGAGGGCCTTCGGCGGGAACCCCATAGCTTCTAGTGTCAGACGTAGCGTTTCTCCCCAGTCTTCCGAACCCTGTTCAATCGAGGGAGGGGGCGATATCGTAAGGTGCGCCCAAGGCTTCTCGTTTCCCGCAGGTGGCGAGACCGGCAGCGCCTTGAGCCATCTGATTGTGTGGGCAGGTCCTTGCCAGATGATGGTTCCACCCAGCAGCTGGCCTGGCTGGCCGCCCCGCAGAAGACCCGCTCCGTAACGCAGAGGCTTGCCGGGTTCGGTATGCCAGGTGCAATAAGGTCTGGTCATCTGCGTCAGCCCCACCGGTGCCCAGAGCGCGCGCATTGATCTTGAAGCGACTTGGTCAGACGCTTGACGTTGTTCAATGCCGGCCTCAGCTCGGAAATGGCGTCCCCAGCGGCGATGACCATCGCAAGCTTGTTGACAGCCAATGCAAGCTCGCCAATTTGACAGCTGTGTTCGAACTCATAGCGCGGCAAACCGGCGAGGAGTGCAGCGCGAGTAAACTCGGACTTTTTTCGAATGCGGACGATCGCCATGTGCTGACGCACCAGATCGATGTCATCGGCGTGCAGCCACGCTTCGAATTTTTCAACTGCGGGACGGAACTCCATCATGCGCCCTCCCCACGATTGGGGTCGAATGCATGATCGTCATACTCTGCGCGCGGCAGGCTTGACAAATACGCGTCGACCTCTTCTGCGACGAACCGGATCAGGCGGCTTTTTCCCAGCTTGCGCGGCTGTGGGAACGTTGGCTCCGAGCGGATCATCCGCTCAGCCGTAGATTTGCTGATGCACAAAAGTGAGCACAGGTCTGACAACGTCAACAAACGAGACGTCGGCTGTGCTGGCTGGCTGCGCGCATGGGCGTCAAGCGAGCGCCGCTCCCGGCGCCCGGTCAAATTAGAAGACATGGTCTTCAATCTCCCTTGTTGGCCGCACTTGGAATCGAAGCTTGACAAATCCAATGACCGGATGCAGACCTTGAGATGTTCAAACTCGGTCTACGGTCGTCGTTTGCGTTGCGTCGGCGCAAGCAGCGGCGGCTGTAGCTTCTTGCGTGATGCCAGTGTCGCGCAATTCCGTGAAAGAACAAAACCTTTCCATATATTTGTCCACAGAATTCTTTCGTGATGACCCGGGCGTCTGTCAGCGAAAAGCTTCATCAGTTGCCTTTACCGGGGATGTCCCGGTCGATGTTGAAATTTGCCTGAAGGGTGGCCTCGCTTTCCCTGAGCCGTAGGCTCGGAGTGATCAAACCGAGAGGAAAGCAGCACCATGAAGAAGACTACGACATCCGAACATGCTCTGGCCAGTGAGAACGATCTGCGCGGCGCCGTTGCCGATGCCTGGGAAGCGGTTGGGCAGAGCTTTGACCAGTTCTGTCTGCTTGCTGGGTTTCTGCGCTGAGCGAGATGATGGAAGGCGACGTGACGGCCTTGGCGGGTGATGCCCATGCGCGCAATGCTGATAGACCCGGATACCGGTGGGGCATGACCCGAGGGCGCGTTGGGTTCCAGGGCGGCAGCATCCGCTTCAGCACCGCTGATTTTCGTTCCGGTGAATATCCCAAATCATCGTCCTATCCCGCCCACCTGACAATTAGAGAAAAATAGAGCAGCGGACAACTTCCCTGACACAGGGGGCCCATCCTGATGCAGCAATTTGCTGTACCCTTAAAACAGGTACGATGCGATCACCGAGCCAGCCGCCCATGGCCCTCGCCACCAGTGTCAGCCGAGCTACCATCGTTCACGATGCTGAAAAATGCTGCACCGCAGATCCGGATGGTATCTGCTTGCCAAGAGATCAGGCCGCCATCCTCCCTCCTGTCGAGAGACCTCCACCTTCTGAACGGATGCAGCAAATTGCTGTTTGTCGGCACAGGCTGCTCAATCGAGTAGCGCCTCAAGAATATTGCCGGTTGGGAAATCAAGGCATGCGTCCGCGTGGCAGCAACCTGCCGTATTTGCTGCACATCCTTAGGTTCTTGTATTGGTATAGCCTGTTTACGTCAGTGGATACCAGCTTGGTCACACAAAGCTTTTCGTTCACCAGGACCCTGTTCGCCGCATATGACGGCCTGCTTGGTATATCGACCGCGGAATTCTGAAACACTAGGTTCGGCGCCAACATGATGTGTCAATCGCATTGAATAGTGACCGCTATGATTACTGTTGTGCTGCAACGCACTGTGCTTGGATTGCAAGTATGGTCCTGCATGGCGTTAGATGATGTCGAACCAAAACAGAAGGGCATGGCCGTTACGCGTTCAGCCGGTACGCCGATGCAGGACTTTGACACGCTGTTCGAAGCCATCACAGCGCATGATACTCGGGCGGCATTAAAGCAATATCAGCATGGGTTGGATCTGTCGCGGTTTGGTGCCGCTCCTTTGATAGCGTAGTGTGCAGCAAAGGAGATGACTCATGGGCACAGGAAGAACAGACGAATTTCGTAAGGATGCAGTGCGAATTGCACCGAGTTCGAAGGATCAGAAAACAGTCCGGGGGGGGGCTGCGATGCTGGGTCGGAAAGAGCGCGGGCAACTGGAGTTGTTCATCACTGGGTCGTTGCGGAGTCTGATCCCTGATGACCATGTGCTGGTGAGGATCGATCAGGTTCTCGACCTTTCGTGGCTTCGCGCCGAAGTGGCCGATCTTTATTGCGCCAATAATGGCCGTCCCGGCATCGATCCCGAAGTCGCTGTGCGCCTGATGCTGGCGGGCTTCTTGCTTGGTATCGTTCACGACCGTCGGCTGATGCGAGAAGCGCAGGTCAATCTCGCGATCCGTTGGTTCATTGGTTATGACTTGCACGAAGCCTTGCCGGATCATTCTTCGTTGACCCGCATCCGGCAGCGTTGGGGCGAGGGTGTCTTTCGCCGGATTTTCACGCGGGTCGTCCAGCAACGCCAGACAGCGGGGCTGATTTCGGCTGAAACCATCCACATCGATGCAAGCCTGATCCGGGCCAATGTCAGCATGGACGCTCTGGTATCGCGCCATCTGGCTGCGGTCGAAGAGACCAAAGACGCCGAGCGGGACACGCGCGCAAGCGGCAAGTTCAAGAAACTCTGTGGCACCGTCCTGGACGCGACCGTGGCAACGTCGTCCAAAGCTCCGCTGCGCCCGGCCTACAAGCAACACACTGCGGTCGATGATCT
>SKIM01000056.1 GCA_007116445.1 Natronohydrobacter sp. | reverse complement strand
GACCGCAAACGCCACGAAGACCAGCTTGCGCTGGTGATGCGCGAGGTCAATCACCGCTCGAAAAACCTGCTCGCAGTGGTGCAATCCATGCTGCGCCAGATGCGCCCGATCGAGTTGCGCCAATTCGTGCGCGATTTCAGCGACCGGCTGCGCGCGCTGTCGGCCTGTCAGGATCTGCTGCTGACAACAGCGGATGACTGCCTGCCGCTGGCCGATATCGTGCGCACGCAGATGCTGCATTTCGGCGAACTCCCCGCGACGCGGCTGCAGATCTCCGGCCCGGATCTGCGCATTTCCCCTGAAATCGCACAGAATCTCGGCATGGCCTTCTATGAGCTGGCAACCAATGCCGCCAAATACGGTGCGCTGTCGGATGCGCAAGGCCAGGTTCAGGTTTTCTGGACGCTCGATCCGCCCTGCGATGACGGCTCAGAGCCGCAATTCAGCCTCTGCTGGCGCGAGACCGGCGGCCCTGTGGTCAGCCCGCCCGAAGACAGCGGCTTCGGATCGGTCGTGCTCAAGGAAATGCTCGCCATGACGCTGGACGCGCAGATCGAGATGCGCTTCCCGCCCGATGGTCTGATCTGGACCTTGACATGCCCTGCCAGCGCCATCGCGCGGAAATACGCCTGAGACGCGAAAATCGCGCCTGGCTATGTCATAGTTAATACCACGCGCGCCCCAACCCCCGATGATACGCCGAAGATCATCATGGGCAGAGTTTGGATGCAGTCGTATTTTCTGGTATGTGTCAGGTTTTCGCTGGTCGCGACGGATATCGTCGCGACATTGGAAGAGATGGGGCTGGGAACGCCTCTGGTGGCCGGGGGCGAGGAGGAAGCGCTGCGACACTTGACAGCGCTTCCGCCCGGCGCGGCGCTGCGGGTGGCCGTCGTCGAAGCCCCCCCGGCGCAGTTTTCCACCAGCCCCTTGCGCGTCAGGCTCGATGCGATGGACGCCCGGACCATCCTGATGTCGGGCGCGCCGACCGAGGTGGCGGAACCCCACAGCTTTCCCGTGCTCCCGACCCCGTTTTTCACCGAAGACCTGATCGCGCTGATCACTGGCGCGCGTCCAGCGTGATGCGCGCGCGGCTGCCTGCCAGGCGACTTGGCGCGGCGCCCGGCTCAGGCCGCATGCGTGCTCAGCATGATGTCGATCTCGGACATGTGCCGACCCAGCATGGCGTTGGCCTCAATGCTCTGTTGGGCCTCTTTCGCGGCCTGATAGGCCTCCAGCACATGCTTCTCACCTTCGACGATGCGGTCCATGACATCGTGATCGACCGCCTCGAACCAGGAGCGCATCTCGATCACCGCGCGATTGACAGTCGCAAAAAACGAGCCGTCCGCATCGGGTTCGCGCCCTTGCTGGGCAAGATAGGCGTGCAACGCATCTGCATGGCGCAGATGCATGTCGAGGAACGTCTCGGCCACATGCCGGAACTCCGGCTCGGCCTTCTCGACCAGTTTCTCGAACCCGCTGACCGTATCGACGACGCGCGTATGCGCTTCGGCAATCAGATCAAGCGCGTTCTCTTTCGGATCCGGCCCCGGCCCGGTCGCAACAGGCGTTTCGGCCTCGGCATCAGGGGCGAGTTTCGGCGGCATGTGCCCGGCTGTTTCGGTGGTCATGATCTGGATCTCCTTCTCACTTGTGGTGACTGGCTCTGGCAGCGGCAAGCGGCACGCACCCCCTCAAACCGGGGGTTTGCCCCGCACGGCACGCGCCACCATCGCGACGACGAAAAGCACCAGGAACACGAGGAACAGGATCTGTGCGATCGAGGACGCGGTCCCTGCGATCCCGGTGAAGCCAAGCGCCGCTGCAATCAAAGCGACGATCAGAAAAGTCAAAGCCCATCCAAGCATGGTATTTCCTTTCATTTGAGAAGTTGCAAAGCAACGATTGCACGATCAACGAACCATCTGCAGAAAAGTTCCCAAATCGGGCAAGCCAGCATTAAGCAGTGACTATTATATATAGCCGCCCCACAGGCGAAAATACGCGCATGAATTCTTTTCCAGAAAAAACCCGCTCCAATTCGCACCGCGCTGGATTTTTTTTGGAACTTTAAAACAGGTCGCCGGTTTATGGTCAGAGCCTCACGAGGCCAGACACAAAACAGGAGTTAATGATGAAGAAGCTCATGCTTACGACTGCACTTGTCGCCGTGACATCGATGGGCGCTGTGGCGCAAACCACCACTGACACGATGGGCACAGATGCGGCCGCAATCAGCACCGATGTCGTGCCGGCCTTCCTGGTCAGCAACTTCACCGGCAAGAACCTCTACACGCTGGACACCGAAGCCACTCGCGATCTGACCCAGACCCGTATGGGCGATGATCAGAGCATGTGGGATCAGGCGCGTCTGCGCTGGGAAAGCAGCGACGTGTTCTCGGGCAGCCGTGACCAGTGGGAAAATGTGGGCGGTATCGATGATATCGTGATGACCAAGGATGGTGAAGTCCGCGGTGTCCTGATCGATGTCGGCGGCTTCCTCGGCTTCGGCGCGCGCACGGTCATGGTTGATATCGACGAGCTGTATTTCGTAGCAGATGAGAGCGAAGCCACTGAAATCGATGACTTCTTTGTCGTCGCCACCATGACCCGCGAGCAGCTGGAAGCCCTGCCGGAATGGGATGAGGACCAGTTGTCGATGGGCTTCGAGCCCAGCCGCAGCTTCGACAGCGCCGAGATGGGGACCGGCACAGGGGCCGCGATGGGCGAGGCGCATCACGACCAGGCCGAAGCCCGCACTGAAGTGCCCGAAGGCTACACGGTCATGGCTGAAACCGACCGCACGGCAGACCGTCTGATGGGCGCGGATGTCTTTGGCCGCGAGGGTGACAATATCGCCACAGTCGATGATCTGGTCTTCGGCTCGACCGGGGAAATCACCCATGCCGTGATGGATGTCGGCGGCTTCCTGGGGATGGGCAGCCACACGATCGCACTCGAAATCAATGATCTCGACATTCTTTGGAATGATGAAGATGGCGATGTGCGTGTCCAGGTGACCATGACCCAAGAGGAAATGGAAAGCCTGCCCGAATATGAGGGGTAATTTCCAAATCCGAATAAAAGACAGGGCCTGCCATTCGGCAGGCCCTTCGTTTATTCAGAACCAATACGGCAAAAACAGACCACCCCAAAAGACAGCCGCGCTCTGCATGGATATAATTCAGATTCGGTGGATTTTTAAAACCAACATCACGCGAAACTTTTTGCGCAAAACTGAGGTCCGTTTCTTCGCCTGAATACATGCGGCCGGGGCATGTTATCGCAAATCGCCGTGAGTCCCCAAAAATATCAGGATGCATAACCCCGAGACAGACCCGCGGTTCCCGCAACGCGCGGGCAATCCTCGCCATGAGCCAAGAAAGATCAGCTGTCAGAAACGCCGGTCATAGGGCTGGATGATCCCAAGAACGGCCGGCGCGCTGTCCGATCCGATCTGCAGGCGGGCCATGCGAATATCGCACATCAGATAACTGCCCGGCGTCACATCGATCAGACTGACCGCCTTCACATCCGCCGCAGACCCGATCCGGCAATCGGCCAGCCCCAGTGAAATCCGGTCCTGATCGAAGCGGTTTTCGCCCATATGGCGCAGATAATGCATCCCGCTCGTATCCCCGAAACGCCGCGGGAAAAGCTTGCGCAGCTTGTGGTTCTCGGCCGTGATCGCCCCGCTTTCCGGGTCCACCACCAGCGCCGCCACAGGCATATCGTGAAAGATCGTCTCGAATTTGCGCCGCTCGGCATCCAGCGCCGCATTCGCTTCGCGCAATTGCTCGACCTGAACCTCGATCTCAACCTGATGCGTCAGCAGATCCAGCGCCAGCTCGTCGATACTGACCTCATCACGCTGCAACAACATGCTGAGCGAAGGCAATTTGCCACTCTGCAGCAGCTTTTCGATGCGGCGACGCGCATGGTCTTGCTTGGTGTTGCTCGGCTCGCTCTCGCTGCTCATTCCGCGACTTCTTCATGCACAGGGTAGTCAAGGTTCGAAATGTCGAGATGCGTTATCACACATCCACCGTCACGCAAGGCAGACGCATGCATCAGGAACCAGCGGTTCTGTGTGGGCGAATGACAGGGATAGATCAAGGAAAATTCGTCGCGTGCGCCAGAAAGCAGGGATTTTAGTCCCTCAAGCGCCCGGCGCGCGGTGCTGTCCTGGCGCGCGGCGCCTTCCAGCGCCTGCAGGTAATCGATATCCTGCCCGCCTGACAGCCGGAGCGTGCCGCCATTCTCGCGCGAAAAGCGCCGCCAGGCTTCATTGACCAGCACGATCTGACCCGCCGCATCCAGCACGGCCAGATTTTGCGGCGCCGCGTCGATCACCGATTGCAGATAGCGCATCGCCTGAACGCTGGACACATCGATGAAGGACAGCACCATGCGCGATTCCTCCGAGGAGCGCCCGACAAAGGGCTGGATGGTCACCAGCCAGCTGCGCTTTTCGCGGTCACGCACCTCATATTGCTGCGTCCTGCTCTCGGTTTCGGCCTCGGCGATGCTGGTTTCCAGATCGAAGCCGATCAGCGTGTGGGTGATATCCATCAGCGGGCGGCCAATATCCTGATCGCGCAGGCGGAAGATCTCGGTCGCCTGGGCCGAAAACCGCGTGATGCGCCCGTAGCCGTCCAGAAAGATCAACGGAATGCGCGCCGCACGCGACAACCCTTCGAGATCGGCATAAGCTTCATTGAGCTGCATGATCTTTTCCTGCAACTCGGCATTGACCGTATGCAGCTCTTCATTGACCGATTGCAGCTCTTCGTTGGTGCTTTGCAATTCTTCGTTGCTGGCCATCAATTCTTCATTGCTGGCCTGCAATTCCTCATTGGCGCTGCCCAGCTCCTCGATCGTGGCCTTGAGCGTGTCGCGGACCTGATCCAGCTCGGCCTCCAGCTCGACGGCGCGGCGGGCGGTCAGCGAGGCGAGATCCTGTGCGCCTTCAACCCGCTCTGCCACAGGATGCGGCCCGCGCAGATGCTCGAAACTGATCACCAGTTGCGCGGCAGTTTCATGCCCTGGCAACACGACAGGCCGGATCTCGATGCGCACGGGCAGATCAAGCCCAGTGTCATCGCCCGGCCCGTCCGGCTGCATGATCACCGATTTGGTCTGCGTCCGGTCGCGCAGCGCGGCAAAGATCAGGGTCGAGACGACCGCCGCGATCCGCTCGGGCAGCAGTGTGACCAGATCAAGCGTCGCATCCCCCGGCTGCAGACGCAGGAAGGGCGTGACATCGCCATAGACATGGCGGATCTCGCGCTGCGCATCGATCACCACCGAGGGCGGCACGAAGGCCTTGATCAGACAATTGGTCGAAGCCGCCAGCGCTTCGGTCGCATCGGTCACAGGGCTTGCCGTGGCCGACCGCTTGCGCGGATCACGCCGGGCCGCGATGGTGCCTGCCGAGAGCAGGAAATCTTCGGCGGACAGATGGCGCAACTCGCCGCGCAGCCGGAAGATCTTGCTGCGCGCCGACACTGTGTCGAGCAGCCCCGCCAGCTTGCCCGGCGCTTCCGATCCGCCCATGAACATCGCACCGCCCGCGTTCAGCCCGAACAGCATCCGGCGCAGCGCGCGTTCCTGCGGCGCGGCGCGCAGATAGATGATCATGTTGCGACAGACCACCAGATCGAGCTTCAGAAAGGGTGGATCGCTGAGCACATCATGGCGCGAAAACACAATGGCGCGACGCAGCCGGGGCACGATCTGATCGCTGTCATCGTCGATGCGCGTGAAATACCGCTCGCGCAGCTCTTGCGGCATGTTCTGCAACAGCCGCGCCGGATAGATGCCGCTGGAGGCTGTGGCCAGATAACTCGGCTCGATATCAGTGGCGAAAATCTTGACCTCCAGATCAAGCCCCTGCACCCGCATCGCCTCGAAGACGAGGATCGCCAGCGAATAGGCTTCCTGCCCGGTCGAGCAGGCCACCGACCAGATGCGATATGTCCCCGACGGATCCTCTGCCCGCTTCAGCAGGTCAGGCCGGATCACGCTTTCGGCCAAATCGTCAAAAGCGTCCTTGTCGCGGAAGAACGAGGTGACCGGGATCATCATCTCGCTGCGCAGGCGGTCCGTCTCCTGCCCTTCGCTGCGCAACAGGCGCATGTAGCTGCGCACATCCCTGGTGCCCGTCGCCAGCATCCGCCGTTCCAGCCGGCGCACCAGCGTATGCGGTTTGTAATTGGCCAGATCAATCTCGATCAGCTGGCCGATCTCGTCCAGCGTATCCTCGATGGGCGTTTCGACTTCCGCATCGACAGAGATCAGACGCGGCGCGCGGTTTTCCGCGATGATCTTCTCGATGAACCGGGCCAGTTCTTCGGGCGTGCCTGTTTCATGGGCCAGCCCCGTGGCCATGGCGTTCAGCGGCATCCCGTCGAAACTGGCGCTTGTGGGCGATTGCACCAGCGCCCAGCCCCCGGCTTCGACAATGCTGTTCAGCCCCTCTGACCCGTCCGACCCCGTGCCCGACAACACCACGGCGATGGCCCTTTCGCAGGCCGCATCGGCCATGGAATGAAAGAACGTATTGATGGGAAAGGTCATGCCCACCGCCGGGCGCGGATCGAGATGCAGCCGATGAT
>SKIM01000040.1 GCA_007116445.1 Natronohydrobacter sp. | reverse complement strand
TCACCGCCGAACTGACTCGTGCCGGGGTGAATGTGGCCCCGCAGCTGGAATCCAACTCCACGCTGAGCTTGATTGCCCATGTGCAGGCCGGGCCCTGGGTCAGTATCGTCAATGCGCATACAGCGGCGCTGTTTGCCGCCACGCCGGGCCTGTGCGCTGTGCCCATCCAGGGCGGCAGCGATGCGAAGATGGTGGGGCTGATCGCGCCATGGCGCGAGCCGCACACCCCGGTTCTGGCCGCCCTGCTGGCCGAAGCGCGGCGTTTTTCGCGCAGCGCCGTTGCGCGCTGAGTAGAGCCAAGGGTTGCGATTGCCTCTGGCCATCACGGGCGCTACCATCTGCCCAAACAACGGGAGGGCATGCCATGAAACGCACTGTGACACAGAAAATCGGCTCTGCAGAGGTCAGTATCATCACCGATGGCGTGTTTCGCTTCACGCCCGATCTTTTCCCCGAAACGCCCGAGGCGCATCTGGCGGCGCTGCTCGACAGTCAGGGTGCAGGTGAGATCGAGACGAATTTCAACGCAGTCGTGATCCGCAACAGCGGGCGGGTGATCCTGCTCGATGCCGGGCCGCGCGACCTGTTCGGGGCGGATTGCGGTTTCCTGCATGACGGATTAACCGAGATTGGTGTAACCCCGGATCAGGTCGATACGCTGGTTGCAACGCATCTGCATCCCGACCATGTGGCAGGAATGATCACGCCGGATGGTGCCGCGGTCTTCGCCAATGCGACCTTGCATGTGCCTGATGTCGAACGTAGTTTCTGGTCGGATGACAGCAAATTTCAGGGCGCGCTTGCGGGCATCGCTGATTGGGCCAAACTTGCACAGGCCGTGCTTGCGGCCTATGGCGAGCGGCTTGAGAGCTTCGGCGATGGGCGCGAGGTTGCACCAGGCGTGCGCGCTGTGGCGCTGCCGGGGCACACGCCCGGCCATATGGGCTGGCGGCTCGACAGCGAAGGGGCAAGCCTGATGCATGTGGGCGATATCGTCCATGCCCCCGCGCTGCAGATCGCTGACCCGGACGTGGCGATCAGCTTTGATCTGGACATGGCAACGGCGTGCACGACCCGCAAGCGCTTGCTCGACCAGTTGGCAAGCGACGGCACGCTGTTCACGGGCGGGCATTTCCTGCACCCGGCCTTCAACCGTGTCACGCGCAAAGGGCAGGGCTACGCGCTGGAGCCAGGGGCCTGAGGACAGCCGCAATGCGCCTGTGGCAGCTGCGCAGGCCAAGGCGCGTCCCCGGATAACTGGCGTGGCTGCTGGGGCCGGATCATCGCGCGTGGACCTCGCCTATGCGCTTGCCCCACTTGTCTCGGCAAGCGCTGCGCGATACATGCGGGAGCATGAGTGTGAAACCAATTCTTCTGCATCCCGATCCGCGGCTGAAGAAAGCCTGCGCCCCGATTGCGTCTGTCACTGCAGAGATCGGCAAGCTGGCCGAAGACATGCTGGCGACCATGTATGATGCCCCCGGCGTGGGGCTCGCGGCCCCGCAAATCGGGGTTTTGTCGCGCATGTTCGTCATGGATTGCGTCAAGGAAGACGGGGCCGCGCCGCGCCCGCTGGTGCTGATCAACCCTGAAATCGTGGCGACCTCTGACGAGATGAACACTTATGAAGAGGGCTGCCTGTCGATCCCTGAGCATTACGCCGAAGTCACCCGTCCCAAGCGCGTCACGATGCGCTGGATCGGGCTCGATGGCAAAGCGCAGGAAGAGGAATTCGACGGGCTCTGGGCGACCTGCGCGCAGCATGAGCTTGACCATCTGAACGGCAAGCTGTTCATCGATTATCTTGGCACGATCAAGCGCAGCATGATCACCCGCAAGATGGTCAAATTCAAACGCGAACAGGCGCGGGGGTGAGCGTTCGGCGCTGTATCCCCTGGCCTGATCCGCGTTTGCGCCGGGCCGTCGCACCAGTGGACGCGATCACTGACGAGATCCGCGGCATCTGGACCGACATGATCGACACGATGGAGGCCATGCCCGGTGTGGGTCTGGCCGCCCCGCAGATCGGGGTCATGCTGCAGCTCGCTGTTGTTGATGCATCCGAGACGCGCGGACAGGTGCTGCGCATGGCTAATCCCGAGATCCTGCATGCCAGCGTGACGCTGCGCGCCCATGACGAGGCCAGCCCCAACCTGCCTGGTGTCTGGGCGCGGATCGAGCGCCCGCGCGCGGTGACGGTGCGGTTCCTCAATGCGGACGGGATGTGGGAGGAACGCGATCTGGTGGGGCTCTGGGCGACCTCGGTCCAGCACCAGATCGACCATTTGCAGGGGCGGATGTATTTCGACCATCTGAGCAAGGTCAAGCGCGACATGCTGTTGCGCCGCGCCAGAAAGGCCAGCTGAATGCGGGTCATCTTCATGGGAACGCCCGACTTTTCGGTGGCCGCACTGGAGGCGGTTCACGCGGCTCATGACGTGGTCTGCGTCTATACCCAGCCCCCGCGCCCAGCGGGACGGGGCAAACAGCCGCGCGTGACGCCAGTCCATGCGCGCGCAGAAACGCTCGGGCTTGAGCTGCGCCATCCGGTCAGCCTGCGCGATGCTCAGGCGCAGGCGGATTTCGCCAAGCTGCAGGCTGACGTGGCCGTGGTCGTGGCCTATGGCTTGATCCTGCCGCAGCCTGTGCTTGATGCGCCGCGTCACGGGTGCCTGAATATCCACGCCTCACTTCTGCCGCGCTGGCGCGGCGCGGCGCCGATCCAGCGGGCGATCATGGCCGGGGATGCCGAGACCGGGATCTGCATCATGCAGATGGAAGCGGGGCTGGATACTGGTCCGGTCCTGCTGCGTGCCGCGACGCCGATCACAGAGGCAGACACCGCGCAAAGCCTACATGACCGACTGTCGCAGATGGGCGCTGCGCTGATCGTTGACGCGCTGGCGCAGCTACTTAGCTTGCGCGCCGTGCCGCAGCCTGACGCCGGGGTCACCTACGCGGCCAAGATCGACAAATCCGAAGCCAGGGTCGATTGGACCCGGCCGGCAGAGGACGTGGCGCGGCAGATCCGGGCGTTGTCGCCCTTTCCTGGCGCGTGGTGCGAGACGCCACTGGGGCGTCTGAAACTTCTGGACGCGCGCGCCGTCACCGCCACAGCGGCCCCCGGCACCGTTCTTGGGGGATTGACCATCGCCTGCGGCACGGGCGCTGTCGAGTTGAGATCCGTGCAGCGTGAAGGAAAGCGTGCTATGACGGCCGAGGCCTTGTTGCGTGGAGCAGGCGATCTGACAGGCCAGGTCTTCACCTAAGCCAGTCTGCACGCCCGACCGCGTCGGGTGCCAGCGCGAGGCCCGCCCAGATCCTCCGACCAACCCGCGCGCGCTTGGTGTATTTGCAGTTTGGCCTGCTTTCGGATGTGCACGTTGCGGGCTTGTCGATCCGTCGTGCCCGGGTCAGACACTCTTGTCGAATTCCGGCGAGGACGCGGCGTTGCTTTCATCACTCATTTTTACATAGCTCTGATAGGCGCTGTCGTGTCGTTTGACGGGTGTTTCCGTCGTTGTTTCCGGCTTTGCATCTTCGTCTGACCCAGCTGGAAACAGGGGCTGGTCAGCGTGATCGTCATCCAGATCCGCGGGCATACGGATTTCCGGGTCCATCCGTGTTTCCTGCAAATGCTGCAGCAGATTGACTTCAAATGTCGGCGGCGGCCCAACGAGACGATTGCGCTTATCCTGCTGCGTGACCAGGACTTTCGGAACGGCTTTCTCGGGCGGATCAGCATTGGTCGTCTGTTGCACGGCATGGGCGATAATCGTGCGCACGGCCGTCGTCGTGGCCTGCGCAGGCTGTAGGGTCTGAGCGCCAGCCACATCGCGCGCCGGCATCTGCACAGTGTTCACCGGCGATAAAATAGGCAAGCCAGACATACTGACACCTCAAGAAACAAGATGGACTACTTCATGGTCCATGATGCTCAACGGCAGTTAAGCAGTCGTTAATTTCACACAGATTACGAGACGGAAAATGAATCGCATTTTATCAATCGCGTGAGGCGCGTATCTGCGCGCCTCACGCGCGTCTTTCAGCGCAGGATCGAGCGCCCTGCAAAAACAGCTGTCTCGCCGAGCATTTCCTCGATGCGGATCAACTGGTTATATTTCGCCAACCGGTCAGAGCGCGCGAGCGATCCAGTCTTGATCTGCCCGCAATTCGTGGCCACGGCCAGATCGGCGATGGTCGCGTCCTCAGTCTCGCCTGAACGGTGTGACATCACGCAAGTCATGCGGGCGCGATGGGCCATATCCACTGCGGCCAGCGTTTCGGTCAGCGTGCCGATCTGATTGACCTTGACCAGCAGGCTGTTGCCGCAGCCCTTGGCGATCCCTTCGGCCAGTCGCGCGGGGTTGGTGACGAAAAGATCATCGCCCACCAGTTGCACCTTGTCGCCAAGACGGTCAGTCAGCAGTTTCCAGCCTTCCCAGTCATCTTCCGAACAGCCATCCTCGATGCTGATGATGGGGTAATCCGCGACCAGCGCGGCCAAGTAGTCAACATTTTCGGCAGGCGTCAGGGACTTGCCCTCGCCGGTCATCTCGTAGCGGCCAGCCTTGAAATATTCGGTCGCCGCGCAATCGAGCGCGAGACAGACGTCGTCGCCCGGTCTGTAGCCCGCTTTCTCGATGCTGCGCAGGATGAAATCCAGCGCGTCGCGGGTGCTCGACAGGTTCGGCGCAAAGCCGCCCTCATCGCCGATTCCCGTGCTGAGCCCGGCGGCGGACAGCTCTTTCTTCAGCGTGTGAAAGACCTCCGCGCCCATACGCACGGCCTCGCGGATCGAGGTGGCGGCGACCGGCATGATCATGAATTCCTGAATATCGATCGGATTGTCGGCATGCTCGCCCCCGTTGATGATATTCATCATCGGCACGGGCAGGGTGCGCGCAGATGTCCCGCCGACATAGCGAAAGAGCGGCTGACCCGTGTATTCCGCCGCCGCCTTGGCCACGGCCATCGACACGCCCAGGATCGCATTCGCGCCCAGTCGGGCCTTGTTGGGCGTGCCGTCCAGCTCGATCATGGCGGCGTCTATCGCAACCTGTTCGGTCGCGTCAAAGCCCACCAGCGCTTCGGCCAATTCGCCATTCACAGCGGCAACGGCCTCCAACACGCCCTTGCCCATATAGCGCGCCTTGTCGCCGTCGCGCTTTTCCACGGCCTCATGCGCCCCCGTGGACGCCCCCGAAGGCACGGCCGCACGGCCCATCGTGCCGTCTTCAAGGATCACGTCAACTTCAACCGTCGGGTTGCCCCGACTGTCCAGAATCTCGCGGCCGATAATATCGATGATGATGCTCATGTCCTGTCCTGTCCCTGCTGAATGTGGTGGCTCTGCGGCACGCTATACCCGCTGTCGGCAAGAGTTGCTAGGCCGCTCTGGTCTCGCGCCACAATGTATAAAGCCCCGCCGCCACGATGATCGCGGCGCCGGTCAGCGTCAGCGCATCGGGGCGTTCTCCAAAGACCAGCACCGCCACGATCAGCGCAAAGAGCATCCGGGTGTAGCGGAAAGGTGTGACGACGGACAAGTCGCCCACCCGCATCGCTGCGACCAAGGCATAATACGCCAGCACGCCAATCCCGAGGGCCGCAAACAGGAAAATGGTCTGGGGCAGGGCAGGCAGTCGCGGCGGTTGGTCCATCACCGCCATCAGGAACAGACCCGCCGGGACCATCATCGCAAAGGCCCAACTGGAGATCTGCGCGCTGGAAACGCTGCGGGGCACAAGGCGCGTCGCCACATCGCGCCCGGCCAGACCAATGACCCCGATGACCGCGAACAGGCTGGCTGGTTCGAAACCTGTCATGCCGGGGCGCACGATCAGCAGCACGCCAAGGAATCCGGCTGCAATGGCGCTCCAGCGCCGCCAGCCAACTTTCTCGCCGAGAAACAGCACGGCGCCCAGTGTGACCAGAAGTGGCGCTGCCTGCAGGATCGCAGAGGCTGTCGCCAGACTGGCCAGCACGAAGCCCAGCACGAAGCCCAGCGTGCCGATCAATTCGAGCAGGTTGCGGATCAGCACCGGGCCAGTCAGGAAGGCAGGGGACAGGACAGACTGGCCTTGTCGATGCGCCATGAGACCGAAGGCGAGCGCACCGCCCATGCCCAGCGCCAGCAGGATCTGCCCGACTGGCAACGTGTCAGCAAGAAGTTTGATGAACATGTCCTCAAGCGCGAATCCGGCCATGGCCAGAGACATCAGCAAGGCGCCACGCAGATTGTCGGACATCAGCCTGTCTTTCACATGTTAATCAGCGTAGGGCTACCCGGATTGCCGAGACATGAAAAGCAAAAAGCGCGCCCGGTCAGGGGCGCGCTTTCAATGGCTATGAGGGAAAGATCACTCTTCCTTGGCGGCCTTCTTGATCGGCGCCCAGAGCTGCTTGTTGCTCAGGTAGAGAAGCGCCGCGAAGATCGACAGGAAGATGACCCCCACAAAACCGGCATGCTTGCGCTCGACCAGTTTCGGCTCGGCGGTCCACATCAGGAAAGCCGCAACATCAAGCGCCATCTGCTCTTCGGTGGCCGGTGTTCCGTCCTCATAGAACACCATGTCGTCAAACAGAACAGGTGCCATCGAGACCCAGTCGCCATAGGCCTTGTTATAGTAGAACATGGACCCGGCCTGGAAGTCTTCCTC
>SKIM01000191.1 GCA_007116445.1 Natronohydrobacter sp. | reverse complement strand
CGCAAGCGGCCCTTCAGTCGCGCCCCTTCGATTTCGGGTTCGAACTGCGCCCCTATCAGGAAGCAGCCATCCGGGAGGTGGAGAAGACCCTCGCGACAGAGAAACGCGAAATGCTGGTGGCAATGGCCACCGGCACGGGCAAGACCAAGCTCGCCATCGCTATGCTGTACCGCCTCTTGGCCACCAAGCGGTTCAGACGCATCTGCTTTGTGGTGGACCGTTCCGCGCTGGGTGCTCAAACAAGCGACGAATTCATGAGCACGGCTATCGAGGGGCCGAAGACCTTTGGTCAGTTGTTTGGGATCATGGGGCTTGAAGACATCAAGCCTGATCCAGAAACCCGCGTTCATATCTGCACAATCCAAGGACTGGTGAAGCGGGTGCTGTACAACTCCGATCCTGCCGATGTGCCTCCTATCGGCCAGTATGATCTCATGGTGATCGACGAGTGCCACAGGGGTTACTTGCTTGACCGGGAAATGTCAGACGCTGAACTCAGCTTTCGGGGGCAGGAAGACTACGTGTCGAAGTATCGCCGCGTCCTAGAGCATTTCGATGCGGTGAAGATTGGCCTTACTGCGACGCCTGCGCTGCACACTGCACAGATATTTGGCGACCCGATCTATACCTACACTTACCGCGAAGCCGTGGTCGATGGCTGGCTGATAGACCATGAACCACCGATGCGGTTTCAGACCGCTTTGGCGAAAGCTGGGATCACATTCGACGAGGGCGAAGATGTCGAGGTCATGGACAGCAAGACCGGCGAAATCCAGAATGCGGTTGCGCCCGACGAGTTGAGCTTTCAGGTTGAGACCTTCAATCGAAAGGTTATCACGCAGCCCTTCAATCAAGTCATCGCTGAAGAACTGGCTAAGCACATCGACCCAAGCCTTGATGGCAAGACCTTGGTCTTTGCCGCGACAGATGCCCACGCCGATATAGTGGTGAATGAGCTGAAAAAGGCGTTTGCGGCCCAGTATGGCTCCATTGACGATGCCGCGATCCGCAAGATTACCGGCAGCGTGGACAAGGTCGGAACCCTGATCCGGTCTTTCCGTAACGATGCCTTCCCGCAGATCGCCGTGACTGTGGACCTGCTGACCACTGGCATAGATGTGCCCAAGATCACCAACCTCGTATTCATCCGACGCGTGAACAGCCGCATTCTCTATGAGCAGATGCTGGGCCGGGCAACCCGCCGCTGTGATGACATTGGCAAGGAAGTGTTCCGTATTTTCGACGCTGTAGACCTCTACGCCACGCTGCAAGACCTGACGCAGATGAAGCCGGTCGCCAGCAACCCGAAGCTGACTTTCGAACAGCTTTTCGATGAACTGGCGACAGTTACTGAGGAAGATCAGCGCGAACTTGTCCGCGATCAGGTTTTGGCCAAACTGCATCGCAAGCTGCGCAAACTGCCCAGCAAGGTCGCCCAGCTTGTGGAAAACCTGACAGGTGAAACGGTTGAACAGCTAAGAGACCGACTGCGAGAGGGGTCGCCCAGCGATGTTGCCGCCCACGCCAAGAAATATGCGGGTATCGGCAAAATCCTCGACTGGAACCCCGATGGCTCTGGACCAAACCTCATCCCGATCTCGCACCACGAAGACAGCATGCACGCGGTGACAACGGGTTATGGCGAGTATGACAAGCCCGAAGATTTCCTAGATACCTTCCGCTCATTCGTGAAGAACAACCAGAACCAGATTGCCGCGCTCACGGTTGTTGTGCAGCGCCCGCGTGACCTGACACGGGCAGAATTGCGCAGCCTGCGCCTTGAACTCGACAAGATGGGATTTTCTGAAACCAGCCTGCGCCGCGCATGGAATGATGCCTCGAACGAGGACATAGCGGCGTCGATCATCGGCTTCGTGCGCCAAGCGGCGTTGGGCGATCCGCTCATCCCATTTGAGACCCGTGTCCAACAGGCCACCAAGGCAATCCTCGCGAAAGCCAAATGGACTGACCCACAAAAGCAATGGTTGCGCCGGATCGCAGATCAGATCACCAAGGAATTGGTGCTGGACCGTGATAGCATAGATCACGGAAATTTCGCCGCGTTTGGGGGCTTCAATCGCCTCAACAAGGTGTTTAACGGTCAGCTGGAAACCATTCTGCACGATTTTAACGAAGAACTCTGGAAAGTGAGCGCATGAACCCGAAAACCGCTGATATTGTTGCCAAGCTTTGGCGCGAGGCAAAGACGCTGCAAGGCGCGGGGATCTCGATCCTGCACTATGTCAACGAGCTGACCTACCTGCTATTCCTGAAAATGCTGGAAGAAACGGGTCAGACGGCGCTCATCCCCTCGGAATATAGCTGGTCAGAACTGTCCAAGGCTGAAGGCGGCGATCAGCTGCGCTACTATAAAAAATTGCTGCTCGACCTTGGAGACCCGAAAAAGGTTCATAACGCCATGGTGTTGGCCATCTTCACCGATGCTGTCACCCATCTACGCGAACCCAAGGACCTCAAGACCCTGACCACCAATATCGACAAGATCGACTGGTTCACGGCCCGCGAAGATGGCCTTGGTGATATGTACGAAGGCTTGATGCAAAAGGTCATGTCAGACACCAAGTCCAAGGCAGGCCAGTATTTCACGCCGCGCGCCCTGATCGACAGCATCATCCGCATCGTCAAACCGCAGGCGGGCGAGATTGTCCAAGACCCTGCCGCTGGTACTGCTGGTTTTCTGATCGCCGCTGACAGGTACATCAAGGATGCGACGGACGATCTGTTCAAACTGTCTGAGGAACAGGGGCGGTTCCAGCGCCGGATGGCGTTTCGTGGGCATGAATGGGTTCCTGACACCCATCGACTGTGCGTGATGAACATGCTGCTGCACGGGATTGAAAGCCTTGTGGGCTGCGAAGACAGCTGCGCCCCGCAGGGCGAGGTGCTGGGTAAGGCCGATCTGATCCTGACCAATCCGCCCTTCAACAAGATGCCGTCCAACACCAACCGCCCTGACTTCACACTGACGGCGGGCGAACGGGTTGGCCCCATGCCATTCCTAGAGCACGCTATCCGTTGCCTGAAACCGGGTGGACGCTGCGCCATCGTCATGCCCGACAATATCTTGTTCGGAGATGGTATGGGCGCTGAGTTGCGGCGGTTCCTGATGGTGAACTGCAACTTGCACACCGTGCTGCGCCTGCCCACTGGCATTTTCTATGCCCAAGGTGTGAAAACCAATGTACTATTCTTCACCCGCGTGACCGATAAAGTGTATCCGGCCAACCACGCGACACAGGCGACTGAGGCCGTCTGGTTTTACGACCTGCGCGCAAATATGCCGTCATTCGGTAAAACCAATGCACTTACTGCTGCGCATTTTGATGAGTTCGAGCGGCTATTTGGCCCCGACCCCAAGGGCGGATCGAAGCGTGAGGAAGGCGGCGAGGCCAGCCGCTGGCGCAAGCTGACGCGGGATCAGATCGCGGCACGGGGCGACAACCTTGATTGGACATGGCTGCGCGATGAAAGCGGCGATCCCGAAGATGAGATGACCGAACCCGACGAAATCGCCGCCGCCATCATGGGACACTTGCGCGCCGCATTGGAAGAGATCGAAGGGCTGGCCGAGGAACTGGACGCCGCGCCGTTGGTGGAGGCGGCGGAATGAGCACTGGTGAGATTTTCGGTCGTACAATCCAGCTATTTCTGGTCGACGGGAAGCCCAGCGGGCTGCGCAAGGCCACAATCCATGGCTGGACCGGCGCAGTTCTGGTTTCTAGCCAATCCACTTTTGCCAGCCTAACCAGCCGCGAAGAGGTAGACCGCACGGGTGTTTATGTCCTCATCGGCCCCGATCCTGAAAAACTAGGAATGACACGCGCTTACATCGGATCGGCCAACTCCGTACGTGAGAGGATTAAGCAAAGTGCTGAGAAACGAGAATTCTGGGAAACGGCGATAGCAATAACCACAAGTGACGATGACCTCTCCAAGGGCCATGCTGAGTACCTTGAAGCTCGCTTGATTGAGTTGACGGTACAGGCAGCTCGCGTGACGCTGGATAACAGCACACAGCCAGACACAAGTCGCCGACGGTTGCCCGAAGCCGATGTGGCCAATATGGAGCAGTTCCTTTCCAACTTGAAAACCATCCTACCGGTTATTGGTCTCGACATGCTCAAGCCGCAGCCTCGCGCCGTCACTCAAACGGAAAAGCCAGTCGAAGAGCGCACGATAGGTGATGTGTATTTTGAAATCCGCCATAGGAGCGGGGTGCAGGCCACCGCAGTTGAAGAGGATGGCGAATTTATTGTGCTTGAAGGGTCAGAAGCACTTGCTGCTACAGGCCACGTTCAGAATGAAAGCTACGAGTTGCTTAAAGATAAACTGATAGCCGATTGCGTGCTGGTACCCGGCAGTGAGAAAAAACTACGCTTCGCAAAACCTTGGTCGTTCAAAAGCCCCTCAGCGGCAGGCGCGATAGTCTTGGATCGTGCTAGCAACGGGCGGCTTGAATGGAAGGTGAAGGGCTCTGCTCAGACCTACCACGATTGGCAACAAGCTCAGGCCGCAAAGCAGGAGGCGGCGGAATGAGTCTCCCCCGAGGGTGGGCAAAGCCCTGCTTAGCAGAGGTTTGCGAATTCAATCCAAAACACAGCAGCGATATTGACAGGACCCAGACCGTATCATTCGTGCCGATGCCTGCTGTGTCAGAGCACTCGGGCGCTATCGAAACGCCTGCGGATCGTCCTTTGTCAGAAATCTGGAAAGGCTATACGCATTTTGCGGACAACGATGTGATCTTTGCAAAAATCACGCCCTGCATGGAAAATGGAAAGGCGGCCATCGCCCGAAATCTGACCAACGGGCTGGCATGCGGATCGACGGAATTCCATGTCTTGCGCACAAAAGGAGCTGTGCTTTCTGACTATCTTTGGCGGTTCATGCGCCAAGAGGTTTTTCGGCGTGATGCTGAGGCGCATATGTCCGGTGCAGTTGGCCAGAGGCGTGTGCCTAAGCCGTATCTCGAAGCTCACCCAATCCCCCTCCCACCACTCCCCGAGCAGCAGCGGATTGTGCGCAAGCTCGACACCCTCAGCGCCCGCAGCACCACCGCCCGCACCCACCTGAACGTCATCGAAAAGCTGGTGGAGCGGTATAAGCTCGCTGTCCTGCGGGGTGCCTTCTTTGTCGATGCCTCTGGCACCCTCAGGGAGGAAGAAGCTGACGCATTGGGTTGGGACATCCGCCCACTTGGCCGAAGCCTAGAAAACCTCGACAACCGGCGCATTCCTATCAAGGCAGAAGATCGCAAGAAGCGACAAGGCCCGTATGACTATTACGGCGCGTCAGGCGTAATCGACAAAATCGACGAGTATCTGTTTGATGGTCGCTACCTGCTAATCGGGGAAGATGGTGCCAATCTGGTGGCCCGCTCCTCGCCCATAGCATTCATTGCCGAAGGGCAATTTTGGGTGAACAATCACGCGCACATCTTGGGCGAAACCCCATATGCGTGCCTAGATTGGGTCAGGCTTTATTTCGCCGCGATCAAATTGGAACCGTTTGTTACGGGCAGTGCTCAGCCCAAACTGACGCAAGCGAACCTAAACAAAATTCCGGTTCCACTGCCCCAACCCGACGAACAACGAAAAATCGTCCACCGCATCGAAACCGCCTTCGCCAAGATCGACCGCCTCACGGCCGAGGCCAAAAAGGGCCTGAAACTGCTGGGCCACCTCGACCAGCGCATTCTGGCCAAAGCCTTCGCAGGCGAACTCGTACCTCAAGACCCGAACGACGAACCAGCCGAAACCCTGCTCGCCCGCATCCGCGAAGCCCGCAGCGCGACGCCGAAGTCAAAAAGACGGAGAACGTTGTGACACAGGACCCTATACTCATCACCTACAAGCTAAAGTTCGAGGGGGGCGACGCTGACCAGCACAAGCTTGAGGCATATCCTGCCGCCCAATCGCTAGAGGGCATCATCTGGGCTCTTTCGATAACGCTTAATTACGGTGTCACAGGCAAAATTCGTCAGCGTGGCGACCTATCCCGCGCATGCAAGGTGTACATCTCACCACCAAAGCGTGGGAGTGTTCTCTACGAGTTGAACATTCTTGTTCAGGCTAATCCGTTCATTTCGATCTTGCTTGGAGGATGGGCTGTCAACACTGCCACGCCCTATGTTAATGCGTTAATCGGCTATGTCTTTAACTCGGCGCTAGGCGTGACAAGTGCAGTCCCCGTCAGAGCGAAGAAATACTTCAGGAAACTGAGCGAGGAGGATCTTCAAAAGGTTGTGCATCGGATTGAGCCCCCTTTGACCCGTGGGCACGCAGCCATCGGCAAAACAGCGACGACGATATCACTTCGCGCGAAGAGTACCGACTTGGTTATTATGGACGGTGGCACCAAATCTTATCTTGAAGCGCGGCTCAAAGATGAGTTCTATCTATTGGACGCCAACGTGACCTCGTTTAACATCCTGACCGGGAACGGACGGCTTTACCACCCTGATGAAGATAGTACGGTTGCATTCAGCCTGAGCCCTGATCCATTTGCCGGGACCAAAAACATCTTGATCGAAAGTATGCAGCAGTATTCGGCGGGTCGGTGTGGAATTGTTAGGCTCAGGACCCATTGATTTTCATCTTTCTACGTGATTCACGCTCCGTAAGGAGACCTATCAATGAGCAATCTTTTTTGGCTGACGGACGCACAGATGGAGCGTCTGAAACCTTTCT
>SKIM01000117.1 GCA_007116445.1 Natronohydrobacter sp. | reverse complement strand
GTGCTCTATGCCGCCATCCCCGACTGGATTGCATGGACCGTGCTGCGCGTGTTGATCGGCTTCGCTTTCTCGGGGGTCTATGTGACGGCGGAAAGCTGGCTGAACAACACCGCCAGCAACGAAAATCGCGGGCAGGCGCTGTCACTTTACATGATCGTGCAGATGCTGGGCATCATCGCGGCCCAGGCGCTGATCAACTTCGCGGATCCGGCCGGATTCCTGCTCTTCATTATCCCTTCAGTGCTGGTGTCGCTGGCCTTCGCGCCGATCCTCTTGTCGATCAGCCCCGCCCCGACCTTCGGCACCACGCGTTCGATGTCGATCCGCGAACTCTACGATGTCTCTCCGCTCGGGGTGGTCGGGATTTTCCTGATGGGCGGGGTCTTTTCGGCGCTTTTCGGGATGACTGCGGTTTGGGGCACAGAAGCCGGGCTGAGCATCCTTGAGATCTCGATCTTCACTGCGGCGATCTATTTCGGAGGGCTGGTGTTCCAATATCCGATTGGCTGGCTGTCGGACAAGATGGACCGCCGCAAGCTGCTGGTGGCCGTCGCCCTGATCGGCACTGGGGCGGGCGCGTTTGCAGTGCTGGTCGATCTGAGCTTCTTCTGGCTTCTGGGGGTGGCGCTCATCATCGGGGGAATCTCGAATCCGCTTTATTCGCTGCTGGTGGCTTATACGAATGACTATGTCGACACGGACCAGATGGCGGCTGTGTCTGGGGGGCTGTTGTTCGTCAATGGTTTGGGTGCGATTGTCGGGCCACTGGCGATCGGTTGGATCATGAGCGTGATCGGGCCTTCGGGCTTTTTCCTGTTCATCATCTCGCTGACAGCCTTGCTGGCGCTTTACGCGCTCTATCGCATGACCCAACGTCCTGCGCCTTCCGTGGCCGAAAGCGGTCCCTATGCGCCCGTCTCGCCTGTCGTCTCCGCGGCCACTGTTGAAGCGGTTCTGACCGAGATGACCGAGCAGATGGAGGAGCAGAAAGACGAAGAGAAAGACGGGCTGTCATGAAATCGTTGCAGATGTGCAAAAAACCGCTGGCTTGAACCTGCGCGATCCGGAAAAACTTGAGAAAATCGCGATTCGCTGCCACGCTTACAAAGCGGTAAATCATAGGTGGATGATGTCGACAGTTGACGAAGTTATTTCTTTCTGGATTGATGAAGTCGGACCGGATGGCTGGTATGCGATGGATGATGCGCTCGATGCAAAAATTCGCGAGCGCTACCAGGGTCTGTGGGAAAAGGCGCGCGATGGGCGCCTGCAGCGTTGGGCAGGCTGCCCGAGGGGCGCGCTGGCTTTCATCATCGTGACGGATCAGTTCCCGCGCAACATGTTCCGCAACGACCCTCGGGCCTTTGCCACAGATTCTCTGGCCCGTCAGGTCGCCGCCCGCGGGTGTCATTTGGGATATGATCGCAAGACGCCCGAGCCGCAGCGGCAGTTTTTCTACCTGCCTCTGATGCATTCCGAAAGCCAGATGGATCAGGATCGTGCGGTGCGGATGTTTTTGCTGCGCATGCCGGACACCGGTGCGTCAAACCTGCTTCATGCGCGGGCGCATCGCGCGGTGATCCGCGAATTCGGGCGCTTCCCTTACCGCAACGCTGCGCTTGGCCGCGAAACGACAGACCGCGAAGAAAAGTTTCTCGCCCAAGGGGGGTACAAATCGGCCCTCGACGCGCTGCAAACTGCCGCCTGAGGCGCTGCGCCGCCATGCAGAAGCTGCATGGCGGGCTTTCCGCCTATGCGTTGCGCGGCGACCGAAAATAGTTTAATGCCAAACTAATTTCGAAGCGCGCTGCAGGGAGGAATGCCGCATGGCTGCAAAATCTTACGATGTGATTGTTATCGGGGCCGGACCGGGCGGCTATGTGGCCGCAATCCGGGCCGCGCAGCTTGGCAAGTCCGTCGTGATCATCGAGCGCGAGAATCTGGGTGGTATCTGTCTGAATTGGGGGTGTATCCCGACCAAGGCAATGCTGCGTTCGGCTGAAGTGTTCCATCTGATGCACCGCGCCAAGGAGTTCGGTCTGAGCGCGGAAAAGATCGGCTATGACCTCGAAGCGGTCGTCAAGCGCTCGCGCAAGGTTGCAGGGCAACTGTCCGGCGGCATCGGCCATCTGATGAAGAAGAACAAGATCACTGTGGTCATGGGGACGGCGACGCTCACGGGGAAGGGTAAAGTCTCGGTGAAAACAGACAAGGGAGCAGAAGACCTGACCGCGCCCAACATCATTCTGGCGACGGGCGCGCGGGCGCGTGAATTGCCGGGGCTCGAAGCCGATGGCGATCTGGTCTGGACTTATCGGCATGCGTTGCAGGCCAAGCGTATGCCCAAGCGGTTGCTGGTGATTGGCTCTGGCGCGATCGGGATCGAATTTGCGAGTTTCTTCAACACGCTGGGGGCGGATGTCACAGTGGTCGAAGTGCAGGACCGGATTCTGCCGGTGGAAGACGCCGAGATCAGCGCCTTCGCGAAAAAAGCGTTCGAGAAGCAGGGGATGAAGATCCTTGAAAAAGCGATGGTCAAGAAGCTCGACCGCGCGAGCCCCAAGGTGACCGCGCATGCTGAACGCGGGGGCAAGACCGAGACGATGGAATTCGACACGGTGATTTCGGCCGTTGGGATCGTCGCGAATACCGAAGGGCTGGGGCTTGAAGAGCTGGGCGTGAAGATCGACCGCTCTTTCGTGGTGACTGATGCGTATTGCCGCACGGGCGTCGAGGGGCTTTATGTCATTGGCGATGCGACCAATGGGCCATGGCTGGCGCATAAGGCCAGCCATGAGGGTGTGATGGTTGCGGAACTGATCGCGGGCGGGCATCCGCATGCGGTGGATCCGGCGAGCATCGCGGGCTGCACCTATTGCCATCCGCAGGTGGCCAGCGTCGGGCTGACCGAGGCGAAGGCGAAAGAGGCGGGCCATGAGATAAAGGTTGGACGTTTTCCCTTCATCGGCAATGGCAAAGCCATTGCGCTGGGCGAGCCGGAAGGGATGATCAAGACGATCTTCGACGCCAAGACCGGTGAATTGCTGGGCGCGCATATGATCGGCGCGGAAGTGACCGAATTGATCCAGGGCTATGTGATCGGGCGTCAGCTTGAGACGACCGAAGAGGATCTGATGAACACAGTCTTCCCGCATCCGACTCTGAGCGAGATGATGCACGAATCCGTGCTCGACGCTTATGGGCGTGCGCTTCATTTCTGACGTGATCTGATAGCGCGGCCTGGCGGCCGCAAGAGATAAGCACGGCCCCTCCACTGCGTTGCGGAGCAGTGCGGTTGCGTGCGCTTGTCAGCGCACGATTGCGCCGCCCGATTCTGTCCAGTCTTGTAACGTGCCGAGATTGTAGACCTGCGTGAAGCCATTTGCAGCCATGGTGCGTGCCGCCCGGCCCGAGCGCATGCCAGACGCACAATACAAAGCGACTGGTTTGTCAGGCGATAATTTTCGATTGAAATGACCGTTTTCCGGGTTGGTTTGTGCGGCAATCTGCGACAGGGGAATATGCAGTGCGCCTTTGGCCTTGCCGGTTTGGCGCAGTTCGTCAGCTTCTCGCACGTCGATCAGGATCAGGCTGCCCGCTTTTGCCTGGGCAATCGCATCTGGCGGCGCGATGCGGGGGGCAGAGGGCTTGGGTTTGAGAAAAGCGAACATCGGGACGGTCCTTGGATTGGTTTGCCACAAGATGCGGCCTGTTGGTGCTGCAATCAAGCAACAAATTGCGATAAGTGAATGTTTTGGGCGTCGCGTGTCGGGAAAAGCTGAAAAACGATGCGTGTTTTTGTTTTGTTCACATATTTCGGTTGGAGACTCGGCACATCCTCTCTATCTTGCAGGCTTGGACGCAGATGCGTGATCGGGGGGCCGGATGGCTGAGCAGAAATTCATCGAGGTGCGCGGTGCGCGCGAGCATAATCTGAAGAATATCGACGTCGATCTGCCCCGCGACAAGCTGGTGGTCATCACGGGGTTGTCCGGATCGGGCAAGTCCAGCCTCGCCTTTGACACGATCTATGCCGAAGGCCAGCGCCGCTATGTCGAATCGCTGTCGGCCTATGCGCGCCAATTCCTCGATATGATGCAGAAGCCTGACATGGACCATATCTCGGGCCTGTCGCCGGCGATCAGCATCGAGCAGAAGACGACCAGCAAGAACCCGCGCTCGACTGTCGGCACGGTGACCGAGATCTATGACTATCTGCGGCTCTTGTTTGCGCGCGCGGGCACGCCCTACAGCCCTGCGACCGGTCTGCCCATCGAAGCGCAGCAAGTGCAGGATATGGTGGACCGGATCATGGCGCTGGAGGAGGGGACGCGCGCCTATCTGCTGGCGCCCATCGTTCGTGACCGCAAGGGCGAGTATCGCAAGGAGTTTCTGGAGCTGCGCAAGCAGGGGTTCCAGCGGGTCAAGGTCGACGGGCAATTCCATGAGTTGGACGAGCCACCGGTGCTGGACAAGAAATTCCGCCATGACATTGATGTGGTCGTGGATCGGCTGGTGGTGCGTGAGGGGATCGAGACACGGCTCGCGGACAGTCTGCGCACGGCGCTTGATCTGGCCGATGGAATTGCCGTGCTGGAAATCGCCGCCGAGGACGGTGAGCGGATCACCTTCAGCGAGAAATTCGCCTGTCCGGTCAGTGGCTTCACCATTTCCGAGATTGAGCCGCGCCTGTTTTCGTTCAACGCGCCTTCCGGGGCCTGTCCGGCCTGTGACGGGCTGGGGGTCGAGTTGTTCTTCGATGAGCGTCTGGTCGTCCCGGATCACGCGCTGAAGCTGGCCGATGGGGCGATTGCGCCCTGGCGCAAGGGCAAGTCGCCCTATTTCCTGCAGACCATTCAATCCCTTGCGAAGCATTACGAATTCGATGCCAAGACGCCATGGAAAGATCTGCCTGCGCATGTGAAACAGGTGTTCCTCTATGGCTCGAATGACGAAGAACTGCCGTTCCGCTATGATGAAGGCGGTCGGATCTACAATGTGACCCGCGCCTTTGAGGGTGTGATCCCCAATATGGAACGGCGCTACCGCGAGACGGACAGCGCATGGGTCCGCGAGGATTTCGAGCAATACCAGAACCAGCGCGCCTGCGGCGTGTGCGCAGGCCACCGGTTGAAGCCCGAAGCGCTTGCGGTGAAGATCGGGGGCCTCCATATCGGGCAGGTCACTGAAATGGCGATCCGCGAGGCGCTGGCCTGGGTTGAGAGCGTGCCTGAGGCGCTCACGAAACAGAAGAACGAGATTGCCCGCGCGATCCTGAAGGAAATCCGCGAGCGGCTGGGGTTTCTGGTCAATGTGGGTCTCGATTATCTGACGCTCGGGCGACATGCGGGCACGCTGTCGGGCGGCGAGAGCCAGCGCATCCGGCTGGCAAGTCAGATTGGCAGCGGGCTGACTGGCGTGCTCTATGTGCTGGATGAGCCGAGCATCGGCTTGCACCAGCGCGACAATGACCGCCTGCTGATTACGCTGCGCAATCTGCGCGATCAGGGCAACACCGTGATCGTGGTCGAGCATGACGAGGAAGCGATCCGCACGGCGGATTTCGTGCTCGATATCGGCCCCGGCGCGGGCGTCCATGGCGGGCGGGTCGTGGCGCAGGGCACACCAGCGGAAATCATGGCCGACCCTGCCAGCGTCACAGGGCAATATCTGACCGGCACGCGCGAGATCGCCGTGCCGAAGACCCGGCGCAAGGGCAATGGCAAGAAGCTGACAGTGGTGAAGGCCAGCGGCAACAACCTGCGCGATGTGACGGCGGAATTTCCGCTGGGCAAATTCGTCTGTGTGACCGGGGTTTCGGGCGGCGGCAAATCGACGCTGACGATCGAGACGCTGTTCAAGACCGCCTCGATGCGTCTCAATGGGGCGCGCCAGACGCCTGCGCCTTGCGAGACGATCAAGGGGCTGGAGCAGCTCGACAAGGTGATCGACATCGACCAGCGACCCATCGGGCGCACGCCGCGTTCGAACCCGGCGACCTATACAGGCGCGTTTGGGCCGATCCGTGACTGGTTTGCCGGTCTGCCGGAAGCGAAGGCGCGCGGCTACAAGCCGGGGCGGTTCAGCTTCAACGTCAAGGGCGGGCGCTGTGAGGCCTGTCAGGGCGACGGGGTGCTGAAAATCGAGATGAATTTCCTGCCCGATGTCTATGTCACTTGCGAAACCTGCAAAGGCAAGCGCTACAACCGCGAGACGCTGGAGGTTTTGTTCAAGGGTAAATCAATTGCCGACGTGCTCGACATGACGGTCGAGGAAGCGCAGAAATTCTTCGAGGCCGTGCCCTCGATCCGCGAGAAGATGGACGCGCTGATGCGCGTGGGGCTGGGCTATATCAAGGTCGGGCAGCAGGCGACGACGCTTTCGGGCGGCGAGGCGCAGCGGGTGAAGCTGTCAAAGGAGCTCTCGCGCCGGTCAACCGGTCGGACGCTCTATATTCTGGACGAGCCGACCACCGGGCTGCATTTCGAGGATGTGCGCAAGCTTCTGGAAGTGCTGCATGAATTGGTCGATCAGGGCAATACGGTTGTCGTGATCGAGCACAATCTCGATGTGGTGAAAACCGCGGACTGGATCATTGATATTGGCCCGGAAGGCGGCGATGGCGGGGGGCAGATCGTCGCTGTTGGTACGCCCGAGAAAGTGGCCGCCGTCGAGGCCAGCCATACCGGGCGCTATCTGGCGCCGCTTCTGAAGCCGCGCCGGGTCGCT
>SKIM01000297.1 GCA_007116445.1 Natronohydrobacter sp. | reverse complement strand
GATCCGAAGCAGACTGGCCATCCGCGTTGGCCGGGCGGCCAAGAAAAAAGCGCGGCACATCCGCCGATGTGCCGCGCTTCAGAGCCGAAGTCCTGAGATCAGTTGGTCTGAGAATTCCGCGCCAGCCCGCGTTCCCGACGAAGCTCTGCGCGATATTGCACCTGACGGGCGATCTTGCGCCAGCGCGATCCACGAAACAGCACAATGCCTGCCAGGTAGCTGCCGACAAACAGCGCAGCAAATCCCAGCCATGCCAGAGCCGCGGCGTAGGGTTGGTTCCAGAACAGCACACCCGCACCAACCGGGGCCGCGATGAAGGGCAGCATGATCACGGTCGTCGCCGAATTGGCACCACCTTTGCCGATGCGGCCATGGCTGAGCAGAAGCAGCGCACGCATGACCAGCTGGTGATAATGCAGCCTGTCAGGGGCCCCAATGGAACGGCCGGAACTCATCCGCCGCCCGATTGCGAGGAACGTATCCGCGACCGGCCAGAAGAACATGAGTGCCAATGCGATGGCCGAGACATCGCTCGCGTGCCAGGCCAGGCCGATCGCGAGCCAGACAAGGACATGCCCAAGCGTATAAGCGCCAGCGTCGCCCAGGAAGATCCGCCCTAGTGGCCAGTTATAGATCAGAAACCCGAAGAGCGCGGGGATCAGCGCGGCGGCGACGGTCGCAAAACTGTAGGCGCCGGCCTCGAATGCGACCATGGCCAGCCCTGCCGCGATCAGTACGCTCATGGCGCCCGCCAGACCGTTGACGCCATCAATCAGGTTCAGCGAATGACACACGCCGGTCGCCCAGATCACTGTGATGATCATGGCTGCGGGCGTGACAGAGAGGATCACGTCAAGGAAAGGCAGGCCCGATGGCGGGATCCACACGTTCAGCAGCGCAATTGCCGTGATGGCTGACAAGGCCGCGGCCACAAGACGTCCCGCTGCACTGACGCGCCATCCAAGATCCTCGGCCAGTCCGGCGGCAAAGACCGGCAGCAATGTGAGCGCGAACAAGGTAAAGAACGGGCGCATCTCACCGGGCGCAAGGAACAGCAAGGAGATCAGGGTCGCAACCAAAATCCCGACGCCGCCAATACGCGGGGTCGGGTTCACATGGGCGCATTGCACGCTGCCAAGATCGTTTCGATCCCGGGTGCGGGCCATGAGCCACGGGTAGCCAAGGATAAGTGCGCCGCAGACCAGAGCAGAAATGCCCATCAATCCGACGAAATGAATTGGATCGATAAAGTGCATCATCGTATTCCCTGACAATTTGAACTAAATTCAAGTTTTCTGTAACATCACTTCCCGCTTTCACAAAGTTTCAGCTGGGAACATAGTTAAGTGCTGGATTAGAGCAATTTGATGAAAACAGCAACGCTACGTTGACGCTCTGTAAAGGATTCCGTGGTGCAATCCAGCTTGGGTGCCTGTGTTTTCGGCAAATTTGCTGGATGGGGGTGAAAGTGGCTTGGTGGTTTGTCCTGCTTTTCGCGGGGTTCTATAGTATTATGATCGCTGCTCTGGTGATCGCATTGGCTTGCGGTGCGAGAATCAGGACCAGAGATGAGAGCGATCGGCCGCGACCGCCGTCGCGCCGGCAGGGCGGCCATGTCGGGCGACAGTCTGGCTCAGCCCTGCTTTCGGATCCGTGATACATCTGTGTCGGCACACTGGCCGGTCGTGACGCGCAGGTACAAGGCCCTGCGCACACACACCTGATGCAAGACAGTTTTCCCAAAATCTCGGCGGTTTCATGGCGTGCTGTCGACCGGGAAGGCGCCCAACCCGTCGAGGCAGGGAACACAGACATTCGGCTGATTGGCCACGGGAGTGACGCAACTCTGCAACAGCCAGGCCTTCGCGTCGACCCCGTCAGCGTCGACGGGGATTTTGCCAAGCCCGCGTCCCAGTGCCAGCAAACCCCCGATGATGGCACTGGCGGCAGATGTGCCGCCGAATCGGCAGAAGAACGATCCGAATTCGCGCAGCCCGTCTTCAGGTTCTGCGCCATCATAGGGCGATGCTGAATAACCGCCCTGACCGGGAACATCGGTCGAAATGATCTCGAAGTGCGAGAAGCGCGCAGTGTTGTTCTCGCGCGGAACCCCGCGGGTATCCGCGCGATGCCGGCTCATGTCCAGTCGCACGTCCCCTTCGACGAAACTCTCGGCATCAGTGCTCGGCCCCCAGACCGTCAGCCCGGAGGGGGGGGAGTAGCTGCAGGCCCAGCCCTTCGCATTCACGGCGCCGACCGAAATCACCCCATTGTCTTCCGAGGCCAGATTCGCTGGATAAATTCCGTATTCTTCATTCTCATTCCCGGCAGCACAGACAATCGGGCGACGCAGCGAGATTTTCACGATCAACTCGGCCAGCTCTGCCCAAAGCGCGCGCGCCTCGTCCGAAATCGGGCAGGGCGCGGTCAGTTCGCCCAGATTGCGCCCGCCCAGATCATGCGCATAAAGTTCCGGCTGCATGCGAAATGGGTCAGGGATGCCGCGTGGCAGCACAATCACATCTGCCTTGATGCGCTCTGCATAGAGAAAAGCGAGGATCATCTGCTCGGGATCCGTGTCGAAATTCGTCGAGATCGGGATGATTTCGCAGGTCGGATCGACGCCGCAGTAAGGCAGCGCAAGGGTCGTGTCGCGCGGGTCGTCGCGATAGGCCTCGGCCATCGGCACGACGACAGGCCGCGCGCCGATCAGCCCGGCGATGGCCGTGCCATGCCCTGAGAAGACGGACGATGTCGCAGGCTGGATCGTGCCGATGCAAGGCGGCTGGTCCGGGCCAAGCCGCGCATCAAGCGCGTCGAGCAGCGCCTGACAGCCGGGCAGTCCCGCGACCACAGCCTGCGCAGTGCCCAGCCCCAGTTCACCGAGGCAGGTCTGCCCCAGAAGGCCCGGAAAAGCCCCCAGCCGGGTCGAAAACAGATCAAAGGCCAGCTTCTGATTGATCGCGCCGCGCAGATTGGGGTGATCCATCGCGACAGAAGTGTCGATCAGCGCGACGCGGGCAGGTTTCTTCACGTCCTCAGGCAGCCAGGTATTGGGCATGTTCTCGCGCGTCAGCACCCCCAGCGCTGTCAGATGCCAGAGACTGTCGTAACGCAGGCGCGGGGTCGCAGAATTCATCGGGGCCATCCTTTCACATCCACTCCGCTTGCGCCGCAAGCATGTTCTTTTGCAACACTTTTTCCAGCACGGGCAGGATCATCCGCGCCAGCGCATGCCCGGCCGCGGTGTCGCAGGCATAATGCACGCCCGCCCATTCGCGGTTTTCCGCAATCCGCCGGGCTGACAGGAACAATTGCCCGGAGCCAGGGTGTTCGGGGATCACGCGCGACATCACAAAGGCCAGCGCAAAGGACTGGAAGGCGTGATTGCTGGGATAACTGGCATGGGCGGGCGCGGCGAGGAAATTGCGCAGGCGTGGCTCGACCTGATTGGGCCGCGGCACATTCCAGCGCGCCTTGTAATAGAGCCCGATTTCGTCGGTCAGCGCCATGACAGTCAGCATCAGGCTGATCGTGGCGTCATAGCCGCCATGGGTCTCGATGCCGAAGGGGCGCAGGTAGCGCGAAAGTTCCAGCTCGGCTTCGACGAGGATTTCGTCGCGCCGCCCGACATGCTGGGGCAAGGACAAGAGCGCTTGTTTCTTCAGCAAATCCAGAGCATGCGCGCGCAGTTCCGGCAAGGATGGGGGCAGCGGTACCGGCAGATCCATCCATTCGTCTCGCAAGGCGTAGAGCCGTGCGCGTTCTTCCCATGGCTCCAGTATCGCGCTGTCCGCCTGGCCGAAGGGATCGGCGCGATTGCGATTTCTGTTGCGGTTTCGATTGCGGTTCCTGTTCCTGTTCCTGTTCCTGTTGCGATTGCGGTTCAACGCCAGGCTGCGCATCGCGCTCATGGCCGATGTCATGGGCATGATCTCACGCTCTGTCAGTTCAAGATCATGAGACGTGACGACAAACTGAAAATTCTCCAGTATCGTGAAATCGACCATCGCGGATCACTCCATTATCGGTTTGAGCAAACGAAGAAGCGGGTGCGTATGCGCGCCAGGCTGCAGGCCGAAACGACGCCGCTGGATCTCTGCGTCGCTGAAATCGGGATCAAGCTGCAGCAACTGGCCACGCGTCACTTCCGCAGCATCGCGCTGACCGCTGGCCGATTGCGCAATCATAAGATAGCGCATCGCGGCCTTGAACCGAGGCTGCTTTTGCAGTGCCGAACGGCCCGCCAGGATCGCACGTCCATAATCACCCGAGAGCGTGGCAGCCATCGCAAGAGTAGTGTCGTAACTGTAGGACATCGGGCTGAAGGCCCCGAGCTGCGTTGCGCGATGGGCGTGGCGCAAAGCCGCGTCATAATCCCCGGTATACAGCTTGTGCAGCGCGAGATGGTCCCAGGCGAAGGGCTGCGCGGGATTCTGGGACACGGCGCGCTCCAGAACCTTGCCTGCAAGCTCATGCTGGCCCAGAACATAGCCAATGACATGGCCAAGACAGGCCAGAGACATGGAATTGAAAGGGTTTTCGCCCAGTTGCATCTTCGTCATGTCCCGCAGCTCTTGCAGGGCCCGGTCACTGAGCATGCCCAGATTTTCACCCACTGCAAAAGAGGCCGCATAGGCACGCAGCGCGCCGGGCAGCGAATGCTGGCACGTCTGGCCGGTATGCAGCGTTTCGGCCCTGTCAATCAGCGAGATTGCGCGGTCCACAGCGTCATCGTCCAGGCGGAACAGCATGTTCAGCGCGCTATGGCCCGCCAGTTGCGCTGATACTGACGGGTCCGCGCTGGTCATGCCGGTCTGGATCGTGCGGCACAGGCGATCGACATTCTGTGCCACAAAGCCCAGCAAAAGCAGCGCATCGCTGTCCTGAAGCTCGTCCATGCTGCATTGGACCGTCTGGCTCCATTCCAGCGCGAGTTGCGAGGCGCGAAACAGGAAAAAGGTCAGCGTCACTTTCCGCCCGACACAGAGCACGCGCATTCGCACAAAAAACTCGGCCTCTGCGCTTTCGGCCAGATCTTCGATCGGGGCCATGTCATTGCGCAGATCCAGCGCCCGCACAGGCATCAGGTCGCGCAGATTTCCGATGATCCGTTCCAGCAGCTGATCGCTGAGATGGGCGCTCAGCTCGTCGCCTCCATGGACAACGCTGCGCATCAGCCCGATCCGCAAAGGCGAGATCTGTGCCCCGGCGCCCATTCCCGCAACAAGCGGGGAAACGGGCTGCTGCCGCGCGGCCAGTGCTTCAGCCTGGTCCGCCCATTCAAACCGCGCGCCTTGCAGCCAATCCTCGAATTCAGGATCGCCAATATCGAAACCTTCAAGAAGTTCGCTGTTCTCACTCAGGCCCAGGCTGCGCATCAGGCTGGCGTCGCGTTGCAGCGCAAGCAGGTCGATCCAGACCTCCTCCGGGTTCAACGCAATCGTATCCGCGCTGATTTCCAGCGCGGTCTGCCCGGTCTTGCCCAGATCGCGGCGCAATTCGAACAGCGACTGACGCAGCGATGTCGAGGACCGCGCCTCGTCCGAATTGCTCCAGAGCTTGTCGCGCAGCCAGACGCGGCTGCGGCGCATCTGAGGGCCGAGTGCGGTCAGCGCCAGAAGTGCCTGTGCCTTGCGACCACGCACCACGATCTTCTGGCCCTGCGCATCCGTGATTCGCATCGGGCCGATCAGATAGAGATTGAGCGCGTTGGTCTGCGGTAAGTCCTGTCTCATCGGTGGCATGCTGCTGTCCCGATCATGGGGCGGTGGTCGCGTGGTGGCCAAAGTTCCGACCGGATCGTCGAAAGACAGTGTGAACCGGTCTGAACCATGAAACTCGTCAAGATACATCTTCTGTGGAACTCTCGCGCAGTGTGTCACATCATCATCGTGAATCAACTCCCGTTAGCCCGGCGTTAGGGACCGGCCGAAAGCAAGGCGCAGCCGCTTGACGCGTCGGTTTGCCGCAACGCGATGATATTGCGCCAGAAATGCCCGCCATCCTGGCGTTAGTGCCGCTCGGTAACGGCCGGATAACAGCCCATTTGCGAAACCCATCCCAACAGGCTGACCGGATGGTTTTCAGATGCTCGATTTGCTTGATCCATTTGCTTCGCTGCATCGCATGCAGCATTACCACGCGGCATTACAAATCACCGGCACAGTTGGGTGTCTGATCTATGTCGGTGGTTATCTTCTTGTGCAGACCGGGCGTATTTGCGGCAATGGTGCGGGATATTCCGCCAGTAAGCTGATCGCCGCCAGTTTTGTCCTCGCCAGTCTGATCACCTCATTCAATCTGGCGTCCTTCCTGATTCAAATCAGTTTTATCGCCATTTCGCTTTATGGGCTCTGGTATCGGCTGAGCGGCCGGATCTCAGCCCGGCTTGATCGGCGCGTGGCGGCCATGTCCCGCCCGCGCCCCCGGAGTTTCGCGCATCCCGATATCTTGGCAGAAACGGATGCCCGAAGCCCGACCCTGGCAAATGTGTCACCCGTTCCATCCGTGTATGAGGAGTGCCAGGGCTTTCGTCAGGGCCAAGACTTCGACCGTTTTGGCCCTGACATTTGGGCAGTGGCGCGGGGCTCAGAGGAGCGACGCGCGTGATTCGCGCCGCGCCGGGATCTTCGACAATCACGATGTAACGATCGGTTTCAGCGAATTATCGACGCTTACCGCGTTGTATCTTCACCTGGGCCGTACGGAGGATCATAAACATGCACGCATGGGTTGATCGAAGG
>SKIM01000087.1 GCA_007116445.1 Natronohydrobacter sp. | reverse complement strand
GGCAGGTGCTGAAAGCAGGCTGGCAATTCATCGTGCCGCTGGTCCTGCTGGTCTGGCTGCTGGTCAACAACATCTCGCCCATGCGGGTGGGCTTCTGGGCCATTGTGGCCGTGATCGGGGTCGCGGGGCTGCGCGGTGCCTGGACGCTTCTGGCCGACGGCCCGCTGACCGGCGCGCGGCTGCAGGCCTCGGTGATGCGGGGGCTGCGGATGATCTTCGAGAGCCTGGAGTTGGGCGCACGCAACGCGGTCGCCGTGTCCATCGCCTGCGCAGTGGCGGGCATCATCGTGGGTGTGGTCGGGCTGACCGGGCTGGGGCTGAAATTCTCCTCGATGATGATTTCGCTGTCTGGCGGCAATATCGTCATCGCCCTGGGGCTTGTGCTGATCGCGTCCCTGATCCTGGGGCTGGGGCTGCCGGTGACGGCCAGCTATATCGTGCTGATCGTGCTGGTGGGCCCTGCGCTGCACAATGAATTCGGCATCCCGCTGCTGATCGCGCATCTGGTGGTGTTCTGGTATTCGCAAGACAGCAATGTGACCCCGCCCGTGGCACTCGCGGCCTTCGCGGGCGCCGCTGTGGCCGGATCAAAGCCGATGGAAACCAGTGTGCAGGCATGGAAATTCGCAAAGGGCCTGTATCTGATCCCGCTCTTCATGGTCTTCAACCCCGAGATCATATACGGTGGCCCCCTGCTGCATGTGCTCTGGACGGGCTTCACGGCGATCCTGGGGCTTGTGGCCTTTGCCGCAGCGATCGAAGGCTGGCTCTTCGGGCGCATGGACAACGCTTCGCGGCTAGTGGCCCTGCCTGCGATTGTCGCTCTGTTCTGGCCCGATTTCACGGTCGAGGCCGTCGGCGCAGGGACTCTGCTCGTGCTTCTCGCGCTCAATTGGCTCAATGCGCGAGATCCTAATCTGAAAGGAGCAAAACCGTAGCATTCAAAATGCTTGCCGGGATTTTTGCGTCTTTTTCGGGCAGTCAGGCGTTAACCTCTTTACATCGCGGGTTCATCCGACTTTCATGATGAAAACACAGGCAGGTTTGGCACATGGTTGCGCAATATTTTAATGAAATGTACGATTCCGACAAGCTTCGGCCCCCTTACCGGACGCTGGAAGGCTGGTATCAGAAAATGCCGGCAGAATTCCGCGCCATCAAGCAAGCCGAGGCCGAAGACTTGTTTCGCAGATATGGCATCACCTTCGCGGTCTATGGCGAAGGTGGCGACCCGGACCGGCTGATCCCCTTTGACATGTTTCCGCGCGTTTTCACGGCGGAAGAATGGCGCAGGCTGGAGCGCGGCATAAAGCAACGCGCCCGCGCGCTCAACGCGTTTCTGTCCGACGTTTATGACCGTGGCGAAATCATCCGCGCAGGCCGTATCCCAGCGGATCTGGTTTATCGCAATGAGGCTTACGAGATCGCTGTTGCGGGGTTCCGCCCTCCCTTGGGCGTGTTCAGCCATATTGTCGGCATTGATCTGGTACGCACGGGGCCGGATCAGTTTTATGTGCTCGAAGACAATTGCCGCACGCCGTCGGGCGTGTCCTACATGCTGGAAAACCGCGAAGTGATGATGCGGATGTTCCCGCATCTCTTCCAGGAAAACCGCGTCGCGCCCGTCGATGGCTATGCGCGGCTCCTCAAGCGCACGCTGGCTTCGGTCGCGCCGGAAAAATGCGAGCGCGACCCGAAAGTGGTGCTGCTGACGCCGGGTCACTATAATTCGGCCTATTACGAGCATAGTTTCCTTGCCGATCTGATGGGGATTGAACTGGTCGAAGGACAGGATCTGTTCGTAGAGGGCGATTTCTGCTGGATGCGCACGACAGAAGGCCCGCAGAAAGTCGATGTGATCTATCGCCGGATCGACGATGCCTTCCTCGATCCGCTCTGTTTCCGCCCTGACTCCACACTGGGCGTGCCGGGGCTGATGAATGTCTACCGCTCGGGCGGTGTGACGATCTGTTCGGCTCCCGGCGCGGGCGTGGCCGATGACAAGGCGATCTATACTTTCGTGCCCGAAATGATCCGCTTCTATCTGGGCGAAGCGCCGATCCTGGAGAATGTGCCCACATGGCAATGCGCCAAGGCTGATGACCTGAAATATGTGCAGGAACATATTGCCGAACTGGTGGTCAAGGAAGTGCATGGCTCAGGCGGCTACGGGATGTTGGTCGGCCCGAAGGCAGACAAGGCCACGATCGAGGCCTTCGCCGCAAAACTGGCCGCGAACCCGTCCAATTACATCGCCCAGCCCACGCTTGCGCTGTCCACTTGCCCGACTTTCGTGGAAGAAGGCATCGCGCCGCGCCACGTTGACTTGCGCCCCTATTGTCTGGTTGGCCGCGACATAGAGCTTGTGCAAGGCGGGCTTACGCGCGTGGCGCTGACCGAAGGTTCGCTGGTCGTGAATTCAAGCCAGGGCGGGGGCGTCAAGGACACCTGGGTCATCGCGGAGGAATGAGATGCTAAGCCGCACAGCCGCCAATCTGTTCTGGATGACCCGCTATCTGGAGCGTTCGGAAACCACCGCGCGCCTGCTCGATCTGGGTTTTCGCAACGCGCTTCTGCCCAATTCGGGCGGGGGCTATCGCAATGAATGGAGCGCAATCTTGCAAAGCAAGGGCGCGCTCGACCAGTTCACCGAGAAATACGGCGAGCTGAAACAGCGCAATATCGAGAGCTTCCTGTTTTTCGATATGGATAATCCGTCTTCGGTCGCAAGCTGTATTTCGGCGGCGCGCGAAAACGCGCGGATCGTGCGCACCGCGCTGACGACGCAAGTCTGGGATGCGATCAATCTCAGCTTCCAGGAACTCAAGGCGCTGGGGCGTCGTGAGCGCTCCTCGCTGGAAGTGCCGGAACTGACGGACTGGAGCCTGCGCACCGCGGCGCTGATCCGGGGGGCGATTGAATCGACGCAGCTGCGCAATGATGGCTACCGGTTCATGAATCTCGGCTATGCGCTGGAGCGTGCTGACAATACCGCCCGGCTTCTGGACGTGAAATATTACGTCTTGTTGCCCTCGGTGGCTTATATCGGTTCGGGGCTGGACAATTACCAATGGACGACGCTCCTGCGCGCGCTCTCGGCGCATCGCGCGTATAACTGGGCCTATGGCGGCGAGTTGAGCGCGGCGCAGATTGCCCATTTCCTGATCCTGAACCCCAAATTCCCGCGCTCGCTTCTGTCTTGCTGCATTGAGCTGAACGCGCATCTGGACCACCTCGCGCGCGTTTACAACCGCTCGACCCCAGCGCAGGAAGCCGCGCGCAACATGCTGGGTGAGCTGGCTGAAGCCCGTATCGAAGATGTCTTCGACGAGGGCCTGCATGAATTTCTGAGCCGCATGATCGGCGAAAATGCCGGTTTGGGTAAATGCATCGAAGACCAGTATCTGATCGGAGAAGCGCGATGATCCTGACCGTGCTGCACAAGACCCGCTATGTGTTTGCCGCTCCTGTCGGCGGCATTGTCCAGAGCCTGCGCATGACGCCAGCCAAAAGCGACAGCCAGCGTGTGCTGGACTGGTCGATCGAAGTGCCGGGGGCTGTGCTGGGCACGCCCCTGCGCGATGGTGCGGGCGATATTCTGCAAACAGCCTCAGTGCGCGCACGCTCGGAGCAGATCGAAGTCACCGTGCGCGGCACCGTCGAGACGACTGACACTGCAGGGATCCTGCGCGGGCATCGCGAGCGTGTGCCGCCGCGCGCCTATCTGCGCGGGACGATCCGCACCGAGCCCAATCGCGCGATCATTGATCTGGTCGATGCAACGCTATCGGCGCTGCCCGATGCGACGGCGCTCGAGCGTGCGCATGCCTTGTCGGCGGCCGTATCAGAGGCCTTGCCCTACACGCCCGGCAGCACGGATGCGCATACGACAGCGGCTGATGCGATGACCGCCGGCAAGGGGGTGTGCCAGGATCACGCCCAAGTCCTGATCGCCTGTGCCCATCTGGCCGGTCTGCCCGCGCGCTATGTCTCGGGCTATCTCAATGCGACCGAGGATGGCAGTCCGCATGAGGCAAGCCATGCCTGGGCTGAAATCTTCATCGATGGTCTTGGTTGGGTCGGTTTTGACGCGGCGAATAAATGCTGCCCCAATGACCAGTATATCCGCCTCGGCTCAGGCTTCGATGCGCAGGACGCAGCGCCCATTCGCGGGCTGGTGCTGGGTGGCAGTGAGGAAGACCTTGATGTGACAGTCAAGATTGCCGCGCAAGAGCAACGCCAGCAGCAGTGAGCGCCCTTGCTTGTCGCACCTTGCGCGACTAAGGGGAAGAACGGGCGGGTTTGGAGAGCGTGAGATGACCTATTGTGTCGGGTTGCTGCTGAAGGCAGGGCTGGTGCTCTTGTCGGATACGCGCACCAATGCCGGGCTGGACAATATTTCGACCTATCGCAAGATGTTCACCTTCGAGAAAGCCGGGGATCGCGCGATTGCGATGATGACTGCGGGGAATCTGTCGGTCACCCAGACCACCCTCGCGCGGCTGACCGAGGCGATTGATGCGCCCGAAGCCACGCCGGAAACCTCGATCATGCTGGCCGAGAACATGCTCGATGTGGCGAGTATCGTGGGCGATATGCTCTCCAAGGTCACAGCTGAGACCAAGGCCCGGATGGACCGGATGAACCAGATGGCAGGCGCGTCGATGCTGGTCGCGGGACAGCGCAAGGGCGGGCGCATGCGGCTGTTCCTGATCTATCCCGAAGGCAATTTCATCGAGGCGACCGAGGACACCCCCTATCTGCAGATCGGCGAGCATAAATACGGCAAGCCGATTCTTGACCGTGTGATCACCGCCGACACGCCACTGGAAGAGGCCCGCAAGGCTGCGCTCCTGTCGATGGATTCGACGCTGCGCTCCAATCTGAGTGTCGGCATGCCACTGGATCTGGTGATCATCGAGACTGACAGTCTGCGCATTTCCGAACAGCGCCGGATCGAGCCGAATGACGAGGAGTTCGCCGCCATGTCCGCGGCCTGGTCGCAAGCGCTGCGCGACGCTTTCGCGCAAATCGACTGAGCTAGGCCGAAGGGGGCGGCGACGGCTGCGCTTCCGGTTCGGAGTCGGCTGACCATTCGGGCAATTCCTGCACGAGAAACCGCTCGAAAGCGTCGAGATTGATTGCCTCGAACTGTCCAAAGGCCTGCATCCAGATGCTGGCTTCGCGCAGCGCGTCGGGTTCGAGCTTGCACCATTTCACGCGCCCGCGCTTTTCCTGACTGATCAATCCCGCCGCGGCCAGGATCCCGAGATGTTTCGAGATCGCCGCGAGTGACATGGCGAACGGTTCCGCGACGTCAGTCACCGCCATGTCATCTTCCAGCAGCATCGCCAGAATGGCCCGCCGCGTCGGATCGGCCAATGCCATGAAAACTTGATCGAGCGATGGGGAGGCAAGTGGCTGCATCGCACTCTTCTTGCCTGCCTGCGGCCAAAGGTCAACTATATGGTTGAATATGCTGCGGCTGCATTGTCGGGGGGCTCGGTCCAGGTGTGGATTGACGCGTGCAGGCAAAAGCGTTTTTTATCAGTGGCTTGTATTGTTCCTCCGGCAGCGTTAACACGCTTGACTCTGCGCCCGCGCCTTTCTAGTTTCCGCCCAACTTGCAGCCGGAGGTGGCGGGCATGTCCGAGCAGGACGATCTGGAACGATTGCGGGCGCTGGACGCGCGGATCGTGAAGATGAAGGCCACACTTGAACCGCCAAAAGCTGCGCAGGATCATCATTCGATGGCCCAGGTGGGGTGGCGGATGGTGACGGAGCTGGTGGCCGGTCTGGGCATCGGCGCTGCGATCGGATACGGGCTGGATGTGCTATTGGGCACCTTGCCGCTCTTTCTGATCGTGATGACATTGCTGGGCTTTGTGGCTGGTGTGAAGACGATGCTTCGCTCTGCCCGCGAGTTCGAGACAGAAGATGACGCAGCCCGGCGCAAAGCGGGTGCGGAACAAGGGGACGACGAACGTGGCAGGTGAAAGCGGTCTTGCAATCAAGCCTATGGACCAGTTCGAGGTCAAGGCGCTCTTCGGTGGCGATGTCAGCTGGTATACGCCGACCAATGTGACGTTGTGGATGGCGCTCACGGTGCTCGCGGCAACTGCGCTGATGGTCTATGGCGCGCGCGGTCGCGCGTTGGTTCCAAGCCGCGCGCAATCTGCCGCAGAAATGACCTATGGCTTTGTGTACAAGATGGTCGAAGACGTATCGGGCAAGGATGCCGTGCGCTTTTTCCCGTTCATCTTCACGCTGTTCATGTTCGTGCTGTTTGCCAACCTGCTTGGCCTTATTCCTTTCGCCTTCACCACGACTTCGCATATCGCGGTGACAGCAGTGCTGGCCTTCACGGTCTTTCTTTCGGTGACTGCGCTCGGCTTCATTCTGCATGGCACCAAGTTTTTGGGCCTGTTCTGGGTCAGTTCCGCGCCGCTTGCGCTGCGGCCGATCCTGGCAGTGATCGAGCTTATCTCTTATTTCGCGCGGCCTGTCAGCCACAGCATTCGTCTCGCGGGTGCGATGATGGCCGGCCACGCGGTGGTCAAGGTCTTTGCGGGTTTCGCTGCGGCACTTGGCGCATTCTTCTTCCTGCCGGTGCTCGCCGTGACAGCGTTCTACGCGATGGAGTTGCTGGTGGCGATCATCCAGGCTTACGTTTTCACAATTCTGACCTGCGTCTATCTGAAAGACGCGTTGCATCCGTCGCACTGAGCGCGGGCAATCAGAACCTCAATCTGCCAATTCCAACTCAAGGAGAAAAGACATGGAAGGC
>SKIM01000292.1 GCA_007116445.1 Natronohydrobacter sp. | reverse complement strand
GGTCTGGGAAGCGCGCATGGCGTTGCGCCCTGATCTTGCGCTGGTCGTCATGTCCGCGACGCTGGATGCTGGCCCTGTGGCAGCCCTGCTCGACGATGCGCCGATCCTGACAGCGGAGGGGCGCAGCTTCCCGGTCGAGACCCGTTGGCTGCCCCAGCCCCGCGCCAAGGGCATCCGTTTTGAGGCCGCCGCCGCCGCGCTGGTCGAGCAGGCCGTCGCGGAGGCACAGGGTTCGGTGCTGGTCTTTCTGCCCGGAGAGGGCGAAATCCGGCGCGTCGCGGCAGCGCTGGCGGGGCGCGTGGGCGCGGCAGAGCTGCACCCGCTTTACGGCGCGTTGCCTTTCGCGGCGCAGCGCGCGGCGATTGCGCCCGCAGGGCAGGGGCGCAAGATCGTGCTGGCGACGTCCATCGCCGAAACCTCGCTGACGATCGAGGGCATCGGCATCGTCGTCGATTGCGGGCTGGCGCGGCGCGCGCGGTTCGATCCGGGCACAGGCATGGCGCGGCTGGTCACCGAGCGCGTCACCCGCGCCGAGGCCGAACAGCGCCGGGGCCGTGCCGGGCGCGTGTCGGAAGGCATGTGTTATCGTATGTGGGCGCGGGCGGAGGAAGGCGCGCTTGCGGCCTTCGCACCGCCCGAGATGCTGCGCGCCGATCTGGCCGGGCTGGCGCTGGAGCTGGCACTCTGGGGCTGCGCGGAAGGCTTGCGCTTCCTGACGCCGCCGCCCGAAGGCGCGCTGTCGGCTGCGCGGTCCTTGCTGCGCGACCTCGGCGCGTTGGACAGGGCCGGGCGGATCACATCGCATGGCCGGGCGATGGCGGCCCTGCCCTTGCATCCGCGTCTGGCGCATATGCTTCTGGTCGCAGGGCGTGCGGGCGCGGATCTTGCAGCGCTTTTGTCCGAGCGGGATCTGCTGTCAGGCGCTTCGGTCGATCTGGGGTTGCGGCTGGCGGCCCTGCGCGATCCGCGCGGTTCTGGGCATGCAGTGCAGCCTGCAGCTTTGGACCGCGTGCGGCAGGACGCCAAACGCTTGCGGCGGCTTGCCGGGACTGGGGGGCAAGATCTCAGCATCGGGCAGATGGCGGCGCTGGCCTATCCTGATCGCGTCGGCTTGCGCCGCAAGGGCGATGCGCCGCGCTTCGTGCTGTCCAGCGGCAAGGGCGCGGTGCTGCCCGAGGGCGATCCGCTTGCACAGGCGCAGCTGATCGTCGTCACGGACAGCGATGGCGATGCGCGCGAAGCACGGGTGCGCCAGGCCGTAGCGCTGAGCGAGGCAGAGCTGCGCGCGCTTCACGGCGATAAGATCGAGGAACGCAGGGTCTGCCAGTGGTCGCGGCGCGAGCGGCGCGTGGAGGCGCGGCTGCAGGAGTGTTTTGGCGCGCTTGTGCTCGCGGATCGTCACTGGTCCGACCCGCCGCCCGAGGAGATCGCGCGCGCGGCCTGCACAGGGCTGCGCGATCTGGGCTTGCCGCTCTCAGACGCGGCGCGGCGCTTCATCGCGCGGGTGGAACTGCTCCGCGCACAGGGCGAGGCGCTGCCGGATATGTCCGAGGCCGCGCTGAACGATGGGTTGGAAGAGTGGCTCGCGCCTCATCTGGGTAATGCCCGCACAGCTGAGGCGCTACGCGCGGTCGATGTCCTGCCTGCGTTGCGTGCGCAGCTCGACTGGGGCCAGAGCCAACGGCTCGACCAGCTTGCGCCTGCGCATTTCGTGACGCCCTTGGGCAACAAGGTGCCGATTGACTATGCGGGCGACGCGCCCGAGGTCGCGCTGCGGCTGCAAGAACTGTTCGGCGTGGCGGAGCATCCGGTGATCGGGCCTGCGCGACGGCCCTTGCGGATCGTGCTTCTCTCGCCCGCGCGCAGGCCAGTGCAGGTGACGATGGATCTGCCGGGGTTCTGGGCCGACAGCTACAGCGATGTGCGCCGCGACATGCGCGGGCAGTATCCGCGCCATCCCTGGCCCGAAAACCCGCTTGAGGCCGCGCCCACGCTGCGCGCGAAACCGCGCAAGCGCTAGGCAGGCTCAGCCCAGCCGGACATGGCTGGTCACCGGGCTTTCCTGCGCGATGCGGGCAATCGCGGATTGCAGCGATTCATAGGCGGTGGACATGGTATGCGCATTGGCATGCAGGATCGTGTCGGGGGCACTGACCCATGCGACATGCCCGCGCCAGAACAGCAGATCCCCGCGCTGGGGCGGCGTATGGTCAGGCAGGCGCGGGCCAAGGGCGGCTTCCTGCAGGTCGCTGTCGCCAGGGCAGGGCTGGCCGCAGGCATGCAGCGCAAGCTGCACCAGCGCTGAGCAATCCAGCCCGAAGGCGGTATTGCCGCCCCAGAGATAGGGCGTGCCAAGCAGCGATTCGGCGATGCTCACCGGGTCATGCGCGGGCTCAGCGATCTGTGTCAGGTGTTGCTCGGGCAGCCAATGCCCCTCGGCGGTCTGCGCGAAACGCCCCGCCTTCGCCGTGATCTGCACGAGGCTGTTGAGCGAGAGCGTGCCGAGATCCGGGCTCTTGAGATCAGGCGCGGAATAGAGATGCGTGGCGCGGGCGCTGACCCGGTGCGTGACCGGGTGATCGGAGCCAAGCGCGGCTTGCGCCAGCCAGCCGCAATAGCCGTCGGCCTCGGCCTGCACATAGGCCATGGCATCCGACTGGTCGATCACGCAAAGCCGCGCACCGCGCAGGATCTGGCGGTCGCGCTTGCCTTGGGGTGCGCGCAGCAGATCGGCCTGAGGCGCGCGCAGGCGCATCATCTGGCCTTCGCCGAAGGCAGGCGCGTCGATCTGGCCTTGCAGTCGCGCATGGGCCACGCGCCCGCTGAACGGGGTCAGGCGTGGGTCGCTCACAGCGCCAGCACCGCGGGCAGCGCGGCAAACAGCGCGCGCGCGCCTTGGCCAACGCCGCCCTTGGGGCGGGCCGGCGCGGCGCTGGGCTGATGGCCATAGATGTCAAAATGCGCGAAGCGCGGGCAGGTCTGGACAAAGCGGTGCAGAAACAGCGCCGCTGTGATCGCGCCTGCCATGCCACCTGCCGGCGCATTGTCGAGATCTGCGATGCCCGGTTCGATCTTGCGCTCGTAGGCCGGGTGCAGCGGCAATTGCCAGAGCGGATCGCGCACCTGCGCGCTGGCCTGCATCAGCGCGCCCGCAAGCGCAATGTCGCGCGTGAAGAATGGTGCAATATCCGGCCCGACGGCCACACGCGCAGCCCCGGTCAGCGTCGCCATGCAGATCATCGCCTCGGGGTTTTCCTCATCCCCAAGCGTCAGCGCATCTGCCAGCACCAGACGGCCTTCGGCATCGGTGTTGTTGACTTCGATGCTCAGCCCCTTGCGCGAGGTCAGTATGTCGCCGGGGCGCATGGCATTTCCCGAAACCGCGTTCTCCACTGCCGGGATCAGCACGCGCAATTGCACCGGCCAGCCCTGTGCCATGATCATATGCGCAAGGCCCATCACTGTCGCCGCCCCGCCCATGTCCTTCTTCATCAACCCCATCGAGCTGCCGGGCTTCAGATTCAGCCCGCCCGTGTCGAAACACACGCCCTTGCCGACGAGCGTCAGGCGCGGGCCAGATGTTCCCCAGCGCAGATCCAGCAGACGCGGCGCGCGGGGCGAGGCGCGGCCGACCGCGTGGATCAGCGGCAGGTTCTGGACCAAAAGGTCTTCGCCGGTGATCACCTCCAGCTCTGCGTTATGCTGCGTTGCCAGATCGCGCATGGCGGTTTCCAGCTCCTGCGGGCCCATATGCGACGCAGGGGTGTTGATCAGATCGCGGGTGAGGATCTCGCCTTCGGCAATGGCCCTGATCCGCGCAAGATCCGGGCCAGAGGGCGCGACCATCTGCGCAAGTGGTTTGGCGTCATGGCGACGGAAGGTGCGAAAACTGTAGCCCCCAAGCTGCCAGCCGAGCAGTTCTTCGTCCAGAGCTGCAGCGTCAAGCTGATGATGCAACCGGTAGCTGGAGGGGGGCAGTTTGGAGCGCGCGCCCCCAAGCAGGAAACGTCCGGCGGCGCGGTCCTGCGCTGTGCCGCGCCCGATAGCAGCGAGACTCAGCCTGCCGTCCGCATCGGGCGCGAGCAGGATCTGGCCTGCCGAGGCTTTGAAACCCACGCTCTCGATCCAGGCGCGCATCCGCTTGGGCTGCATGTCGGTCCAGCTGTTCAGATTTTCCGAATCAACTAGATGCAGGTCGACAGCGGTGCTGGTCTCGGGGGTGAAAGCAAGGGGATCATTCATCGATTGATCTGACATAGTCTTCCTGTCTGTCTGCTCGAATTCTGATGACCAGGTCACGCGGCACAACGCTGTGCGGGACGGTCGTGATTGCATCTGTCCGAGGGGTATCGTGTCGGTGGCGTCAGTTATCGGGCAGCATGGAGGAATGATGCTCGACGATCTTCCAGCCTTCGGCGTCCTTGCGATAGACGAAGGTGAAGCGGGCTATAACAATCATTTCCTGACCATCTACATTGGTCACAAACTTGTAGATGCCAGAATTTGTTGCCAGCGGATCATAGACCCTGATCGTTTGCTGCAAGACCTCTGCACGCGGATGCAACTTCAGGAAATGGCTGAAATAATCCTCGATCGCTGCAGGGCTCTGGCGGATTTCCTTGGACAGCGTCGGCAGCAAGACAGCATCTTTGGCGTAAAGCGCGACGACTTTTGCCGGGTCTCCGGTTTGCAGCGCGCCGTTCCACTCCAGAAGCAACCGCGAGATATCCGTGCGCTGTGCTGTCAGTGCCAGCATGTCTTTTCCTTCGAAGTCTGTTTGTCAAAAATTTGCTCCAGTCTAGTCTTTATCGCGTGAATTGAACAGCAAACAATCCAAGCAATGCCTGACAAGCAGTCTTCTGACCCGACTTGCCCTGTTTGCCCGCTCTGCGCGCGTCCGATTCCTGCGGACGTTCCCCAGAGCCTGCACCACCTTGTTCCGAAGCTGCGCGGGGGCAAAGGCGGGCGGGTTGTTCTGTTGCATCACATCTGTCATCGAGAGATCCACGCCACGCTCAGCGAATCGGAGCTTGCGCGAAACTATTACACAATTGAAGCCCTGCGGGCCCATCCGCGTCTGGCGAAATTCATCGCATGGGTGGCGCGCAGGCCGCCGGATTTCAGTTCGAAAGTGCCGGGTCGGCGGCGACAGCGGCGGCGCTAGGGGAATTTTAAGACCTGTCTGACACACTAGGCCCCTGAAACCGGGGGTGAGGTGAAATGTCTTTGTGGGTTTTCGGAAATGGGTGAACGCAATCGCCATCCCAGGCGGGATATTGCTGCACGTCAGGCGCGGGTCGGGATCATTGCCAATCCGAAATCGGTCGCCATGCCACGCCATGCGCCGCGTGATATCTGGACGCGATGGCCCCGTTTGCGCTCGAATCGCAGATTGGTGCAAACAGCGACCGACACAGCACAGGATAAACCGCCGGCCGATCTGATCTTGTCGGGAGAAGCGCTGCAGTCTTTCGCGCGTGACTTGCGCAGCAAAGACCTCGCGCCCCCGGATGAAGACGTGCCGCGGCCTTCGCTGGGCGAACGCGCCACCGAGATCATGCGCAGAAATCCCCTGCGCTGGCTGGCGCTGGGCATCGTGGGGATTGCGGCGGTTGTCTTGGCTTTTTCCGTGCTGGGGGCCTGAGGGCGCGGCCGCACGCGTTGTGCGCGCATTGTGCAGGAATGAACAGGCGCCGTTCGTCGCATAGGATTGCTTAAAGACAGGATCGCTCCGATTTAGCGGGGGCAGCAAGTTGCAACCCCGGAGGTCATCATGTCAATTCGCCCGACACTTGAACAACGCAAGGCGCAGCCAACCTTGGAGGGGGCAGGGGTGCATCTGCACCGAGCCTTCGGCTTCCATGACCCGAGCGAGCTTGATCCGTTCCTGTTGTTCGACGATTTTCGTAACGACATTCCCGAGCATTTTCTGCGTGGTTTCCCGTGGCATCCGCATCGCGGCATCGAGACGATCACCTATGTGTTGGCCGGTGAGGTCGATCACGGCGACAGTCTGGGCAATACCGGGACGCTCGGGGCTGGGGATGTGCAATGGATGACGGCGGGTTCCGGGATTTTGCATCAGGAAATGCCGCGCGGCAATGCCGCGGGGCAGATGCACGGATTTCAGCTCTGGGCCAATCTGCCGGGCCATCTGAAAATGACAGCGCCGCGCTATCAGGACGTGCAGGGTAAAGATATCCCGGAAGTGATTGACGATGACGGCACCAAGGTGCGTGTCATCGTGGGCGAGTTCTGGGGCAAGCGCGGACCTGTCGACGGGATCGCGGCTGATCCTCAGTATCTGGACATCTCGATCCCGCCGGGTGTGCGCAAGACGTTCCGGGTTGATACCTACCGCCGTGCCTTCGCCTATGTGTTTGCCGGATCGGGGGCGTTTGCGGATGCGTCGCAGCCCAGCGGCGTCTTGCTGGAAAAAGAAGTGATGGGACAGGAAGTCAACATTCGCGACATGTCTGGTGATCGTACATTGATCCGTTTTGGAACTGGTGACGAAGTCACGGTACAGGCCGGGGGAGAGGGCGTGCGCTTCCTGCTGATCTCGGGGGCGCCCTTGCAGGAGCCAGTGGCTTGGCATGGTCCCATCGTGATGAACACGCGCGAGGAGATCCAGCAGGCTATTCGCGATTTGCGCAATGGCACTTTCATCAAAGCCGCGCATTGAGGCTGAAACCGGCCCTGTCGGGGCGGGTCTGTGAGAAAAGCGGATCACTTGCGGTCGGGGGCTGCCCCGGTCGTGCCCTGCCCGAAGCGACGCTTCCCCCCCCCCCCCCCCCCCCCCCC
>SKIM01000211.1 GCA_007116445.1 Natronohydrobacter sp. | reverse complement strand
CTGAGCCTGCCCGCCCTCAGAGCGCAAGCGGGGTGGGCGGGCGGGAGCGTCGCGCTCTGAGGGCGGGCAGGCTCAGAGATCGAGGCTGAGCTGTGCCGGATCGGGCTTGGCCAGACGCGCCCGGCGGCGGGCCGCGACGCTGGCGCGCGCGCTGTCACCTGCGCGCGAGGCAGGTTTGTGCGCAATCTTCGCCGAAACCGCCCGGAATCCGTCAGCCTTGCGCAGCCCCCACATCCGATCGCGCGCCGCCCGTGCCGCGGCGTCAGGATCGACGATCGGCGCAGGGTAGCGACCGTCTAGCCGTGCCACCTCGGGCCAGAGCCAGGGTGTGTGCACAAAGGCCGGGGGCACCGCGCTCAATTCCGGCAGCCATCTGCGGATGAACCGCCCGTCAGGATCCTGATCATGGCCTTGCTTGACGGGATTATAGATGCGCAGCGTATTGATGCCAGTGGTCCCGGACTGCATCTGGCACTGGCTCCAATGGATGCCCGGTTCGTAATCGGTGAATTGTCGCGCCAGATGCAGCCCGGTCGCACGCCAGTCCAGCCAGAGATGATAGGAGGCGAAAGACATCAGCATCGCGCGCATGCGGAAATTCAGCCAGCCTGTAGCGGCAAGATAGCGCATGCAGGCATCGACGAAGGGCAGACCGGTCTGCCCCGCGCACCACGCAGCCAGCCGCGCGTCATCCGTGCCGCGCAGCCCCTCATGCGCCGGGTGCAGGCAACGAAATTCGATCGCAGGCTCATCTTCGAGCTTCTGGATGAAATGGTCGCGCCAGGCGAGCCGCTTGGCAAAACTGTTCAGCGCCTCGCCCCATGTGCCCCCCGTGCCATGGGCGGCGCGTGCCTGTTGGCGAGCCAGTTCCACCTCGCGCACCGAGAGCACGCCCAGTGCGAGATAAGGCGAAAGCCGCGAGCAGGCGCGTTCGGCGCTGAGCGGCGAGGACATGGCGCGGCGGTAGCTCTGCCCACGATGGCTGAGGAAACTGTCAAGCACCTGGCGCGCCGTCGCATGGCTGCCATTCTGGCGATGCGGGCAGGGGTCTGGCGCAAGCCCCAGGCCGCGCGGTTCGGGCAGATGATCCGCGAGATCGCTGGTCTGGACGGGCGCCAGCGCAGCGGGCGTGTCCGCCACCCCTTGCCGGATGAAGCGGTTGCGCGCGCCCTGCCAGCCATCACGCGAGGCAAGCCGCCGCACAACACCCGATTGTGGCAGCTCCAGCCAGTCGATCTCGGCCTCGCGCGCCCAGGCAGCCACGCGTTTGTCCCGCGCATAGGTCCAGCCATTGCCGGTTTCTTCATGGCTGATGATCCGCGTCACCTTGTGGCGGGCGCAAAGCCGCGCGAGCTGTTCGACCGCCTCGCCCCAGCAGGTGATCAGCGGCTGGCCGAGGGCGGCGAGCTCCGCCCGCAGGCTGTGCAGCGCGTCGCGCGTGAAGGCCCAGTGCCGCGCGGAGGTGTCGGGCTGGCGCCACAGCTCCGGTTCGATGATATAGACCGGCAGCACACGCGGCCCGGCCAGAGCAAGGGCCGGGTGATCGGTGATGCGCAAATCACGTTTGAACCAGAGAAGAACCGGAGCGTTCATATCCAGAGTCTGTAGCGCGCGGGCGGGCGTCGTCAATACAGAAGTTCTTCATATGTTCCACCCGCAGGCATCAGGCCTGTTTCGGCCCTGCGATCAGCCAGATGATCAGACCCACGACCGGGAAGAGCAGCACAAGCAGGATCCACAACACTTTCTGGCCGGTGCTCCCGCCTGAGCCGAGGATCGACACGGCCGCCCAGACGACCAGTGCCAGATGGATCAGCCCGAAGAAGCCGGAATAATTCGCGTTCATGTCTGTCTCCTGAAATTGTGACACGACGTGAACGCGCCCCCCCCGCTGCGGTTCCTTGCGCGCCTTTGCCCAGGGTCACAAAAGCGGGCGCGGCGGGGGCTGGTCATGTGGCAGCATTGCGATCTCGGACAGCGCCGGGCGATTGCTCAGCGTGAGCATACCGTCTTGCCATTGCGCATGAGCACGCAAACCGGCCAGCGTCTTGTTGGTATGGACAAGCGACAGGCCCAGCGCATCGGCCAGATCGCGCTGGCGGAAGGGAAATGGCACCGCATCGCCCTGCGCCAGACCCAGGTCACTGAGCCGACGGTGAATTTTCAGCAACGCCCAGGCCATGCGTTGCTGTGCGGTGCGCTGGCCCAGCGCGGCAATGATCTCGCTGAGGAAATGCTCCTCTGCTGCCGAGATCCAGACCAGTGCAAACCCACGATCCGGGCTATGGGTGAAAAGCTCGTTCAGGCGCGTGCGGCGGAAAGTGCAGAACACCATGTCACTGGCCGCCGCGACCGTGCAGGCGGCCGCATCTTCCAGCACGCCCTGCAGGCCGATCGTGTCACCGGGAAAGACGAAATTCACCAATTGCCGGTCGCCATTGGTCAGGTATTTATATCGCGCCCCCTGCCCCGATTTCGCAGTGTAGAACAGATCGAGCGCATCGCCTTCGTGATAGAGCACCTCGCCCGCGCGCAGATGCGTTTCACCGACGCGAAAGCTTTCCATGAAAGTCAGTTCATGTGCGCTGAACGCTGTGAAAGCCGTCTGTTTGCGCAGGCTGCATCTTGCGCAGGCCGACGGCACAGGCCGCGGCGCAGGCCGCGCATCACTCAGCGCTTTGGCATCCGACGCCGGGGCGCGCGGCTGGATCAGCTCTCCGCCCCCCTGCGCCCCTTCCACATCCGCTGCCATGGCCGCGATCAGGCCTGCAGCGTCTTGGTGGACGCGAAGAACATGGCCTGCGACACGGCCGAGCGCACCTGTTCTTCCTGAAACGGTTTCGGGATCAGGAAGGCGGGTTCAGGCTTTTCACCGGTCAACAGCCGTTCGGGATAGGCTGTGATGAAGATCACCGGGATATCGGGATAATCCTTCATCAGCTCGCCCACTGCTTCAATGCCAGAGCTGTCATCGGCCAGATGGATGTCGGCCAGGATCAGGTCGGGCTGCTCGCGCTTGCCCAAAACGACGGCTTCCTTGTGGGTGCGTGCAATTCCGGTCACGTCATGGCCCATATCGGTCACGATGCTTTTCAAGTCGAGCGCGATCAGCGGTTCATCCTCGATGATCTGCACCCGGCCCTGCACCGAGCGCGACATTTCATGATAGGCGATCGCGACCAGTTCGCGCGCCTCGTCTTCGCTGATCTGGATGATCGCGCCGATATCGGCGAAAGAAAACTCTTCAAGGGCGCGCAGCAACAGCGCCTCGCGTGTATTGGCGGTCAGCTGCGCCAGAAGCTCCTGCGCGCGCGCTTCGATCCCTTCGATCTCGGCCCCTTCAACGGGCGCGCCGGTGCTTTGCCAGACTGTGTGAAAGGCGCGAAACAGGGCGAGTTTGGGCGTAAGCTCGGAATCCAGCAGCGCGCGATCATGCAGGATGGCTTCCAGCGTCGCAGCTGCATACCGGTCCCCGGTGCTCTGCGCCCCGGTCAGGGCGCGCGCATAGCGGCGCAGATAAGGCAGTTCCTTGGCGATCTGCAGCGATTGTGACATGAAGATCCTCTTGTGTGGCATATGCGATCAGGTCGTGAGAAAGGGCTACATAGCCTTTTCGAACATTCGGAAAAGTTTCTTGCGAAACCGTGGAACCATAACGCCCCGTGCCCCGTTGGGTTCCGAAAGGCATATCTTTTTTTTGAAGCCGTTAGTGCAATGTGTCAAAAGCGGATTACCCGGCAGGATCATGAGTGAAGAATGGTGAGCATGACAGGAAAGAACAAGTCACGCGGCGCAGTGCCGCCAGATGTCGCGCAGCAGATCGACGCCAATCTGAAGCGGCTGTATTCGGAAACGGCCTCCGAAGAGCTGCCCAAGGCGCTGTCAGATCTGCTGACGGCACTGCGCGAGCAGGAAAACAGCAACGGATCGGACAAAGCATGAGTGCCAAGGATCTGCGCGCAGCCTCGGCGGATGCGCGTGAAGACATCGTCACGCATCTGCCCGCCCTGCGCGCCTTCGCGCGGGGTCTGACCGGCGATCATGCTGCGGCTGACGATCTGGTGCAGGAAACGGTGCTCAAGGCCTGGAGCAAGTTTCACCTTTACAAGGAGGGGACCAACCTGCGCGCCTGGCTGTTCACGATTCTGCGCAACACCTTCCTGTCCGTGATGCGCAAGCGCGCGCGCGAAGTGTCCGACAGTGACGGCGCGATTGCCGCGCGGCTGAGCAGCAAACCCGACCACGATGGCAGGCTGGCCATGCAAGAGCTGAATGACGCCTTGCGCCAGCTTCCCGTCGCCCAGCGCGAAGCCGTGCTTCTGGTGGGCGCGCTTGGTTTCTCGGTCGAGGAAGCCGCCGAAACCTGCGGCTGCGCCCCCGGCACCATCAAGAGCCGCGCCAATCGCGGGCGCGCAACACTCGCCAAGCTTTTGCATATGGATACTGAGGATGCGATGGAAGACAGCGACGCGTCCGTTGCTGCAGTGATGGCCCTGTCGCCCGATAGCCTCTAGCACAGGGAGCAGCGATTTGCCGAGAATTCGCAATGGACTGGCGACGCGCCTTGCGCTGTTGCTGACCTTGGCACTTGCACCGCTTGGGTCGATCGCGGTCTATTCCGAATTCCAGAGCTGGCAGGCGCAGGAAAAAGCCGCACAGGACGCCATGCTGGCGCGGACCATCGACTCAGTGTCCGGCCCGCGTGCGCTGCTGGAAAGCGCGATGATCTCGGCGATGCGGTTGGGCTCTGAGGCTGCGGCGCGGCTGGACGACCCGACAGGCTGTTCGGCCTATCTGGCGGATTATATCGCGCGCTCGGGGTTTTACAGCTTCGCGGGCTTCATTGATGTGCAGGGGCAGATGCGCTGCTCCTCGACCAGCGCCTTTCTCGATTTCGCCGCATCACCGGATTTCCAGTTTGCGCTGGACAATCCGGTGCCGTCTTTTTCATTTCAGCGCGACGGGGCTGTCTCGCGCCGCGCTGTGGTCCTCGCCAATCGCCCGGTTTTCGAGGGCGATGATCTGCTGGGGTTCATGTCCGTTTCCATCGGGCGGGACCGGTTTGACGCGATATCCCCGCCCTCAAGCCTCGATGCTGGCACGAAGATCACGTTTCTGGTCAATGCGCGCGGAGATGCGCTGACCCGCGATGAGGCGAATGGGCAGCACGAAATGCTGCCTGATGCGGCGCTGCTCGCTGATCTGATCGACCGCCCCCAGCGCATGCTGCGCGCGACAAGCGCAGGCGGAGAGGAGCGGGTCTTCGTGCTGGCGGAGCTCGTCCCCGACCAGCTGTATGCGCTGAGCAGTCTGGCCCCGGAACAGGCTGTGCCTGCGCAGGACCTGCCCTATTGGCAGCTGGGCTTTCCGGTCCTGATGTGGTTGGCCTCCATCGCGGTGGTGATGCTGGCCGTGCATTATCTGGTGGTGCGCCATCTGCGCCAGATCAATGGGGAATTGCGCCGCTTCGCACTGGGCAATCGCGACGGGTTTCGCCGCTTGCCTGATGATGCGCCGCGCGAATTGCGCGAAATCGATACGACCTTCACGAAAATGGCGCTGCTGATCCGGCGCGACGAAATCGAGCAGGAAGAGGCGCTGCGCGAAAAGACAGTGTTGCTCAAGGAAGTGCACCACCGGGTGAAGAACAATCTGCAGATGATCGCGTCGATCCTGAATTTGCAGATCCGGCGCCTGAGTGACCCCGAGGCCCGCGCCATCTTGCAAGGCGTTCAAGGCCGCGTGCGCTCGCTGGCGACGATCCATCGCACCTTTTACGAACAAAAACACGTCTCGGACAGCTATGCGACCGGCTTTTTCGAAACAGTGCTGACAGAAACTCTGGCGCTTGCGCAATCCGAGATGGAGCCGCTGGATATCGAGACGGAATTCGAAGCGGTCGATGTCGCACATGACAAGATCATCCCGGCCGCGCTGTTGTTTTCCGAAGCGCTGTCCAATGCCCTGAAATACGCCCAACCGCCGCGCCCCGGCACCGCTGCGCAGCTTCGGGTGAGCTGCTGCAACCGCAACGGAGACGCCGAATTGCGCGTGCGCAATTCGCTGCCGGAAGAGGCCCCGGAGCCGGATTGCTCTGGCGGATTGGGGCATGAACTGATGACGGCTTTCGCCTTGCAGATCAGCGGCGATTTGCAGATCGGCCCTGTGCGCGACGCACGCGGATTCGGCTGGGAAATGTGCCTGCGCCTGCCGATGACACCGACCGGCCCTGAGCGCTCGGGGCTTGCCGGGCGGGCCTTCTGAGCCGCAGCGCCCTGTCGGGCCGACCCCGCTTGCCGCGCAGCAGCCCCCGAGAAAACCGCCCGCCAGCGGGAACCGGCGAACAGGTCACACGTTCTTAGACTGTAACCAATCTGAAAGGAGACAGTCATGAACTGGGATCAGATCAAAGGCAAATGGACGCAGGTCAAAGGCTCGGCAAAATCGAAATGGGGCGAGCTGACGGATGACGAGCTGGACCAGGCCGCAGGCGAGCGCGACAAGCTCGTGGGCAAGATCCAGGAGAAATACGGCATCGCGAAGGAAGAGGCCGAAAAGCAGGTTGATGAATGGTCGCAAAGCGCCTGACCTGACGGCATACAGCATGGCCGCGCCCGATGCGGGCGGCCATGCGCCCCGGTCTTGCATTTGTTTTCACTTTTTCACGGAACGGAGAGATCATGGCCCAACGCAGCCTGAAAGACACCGCCGATCACGACGCCGCGGACGTGGCAAAAAAGGTCGAGAAACTGAAGCAGAGCGCGGCTGATACGGCACGCTCCGGGTCAGATGTGGCTGACCTCGCCTATGACGAGCTGAAAGAGCAGTTCGAAATCCTGAAAGCCGATTT